>CAZRES010000010.1:0-49202 GCA_964598885.1 uncultured Desulfobacteraceae bacterium
GGCCCGCAATATCGCCCTGCGCAATCCCGGGCTTTCCCAGCGGGAATTAAATTTTTCCGTGCAGCAGTCCATCGACCGGATCGTGTTTCTGCGCATCTGCGAAGATCGGGGCATGGAGCCCTACGGCGGCCTCATGGCCCTGCAGAACGGGGATAATATCTATCAGCGCCTGTTTCAGCTTTTCAAAAAAGCCGATGACAAATACAATTCCGGGCTGTTTCATTTCAAAAAGGAAAAGGGCCGGCAAAACTGCGACAGCCTGACCCCCGCCCTGATCATCGACGACAAGCCGTTAAAAGATATTTTCAAAAATCTCTATTACCCGGAAAGTCCGTATGAATTTTCCGTTCTGCCGGCCGATATCCTGGGTCAGGTCTATGAAAAATTTTTAGGCAAAGTCATCCGCCTTACCGCCGGGCATCAGGCGAAAATCGAAGAAAAGCCGGACGTCCGCAAGGCGGGCGGGGTCTATTACACGCCGGTCTATATCGTGGACTATATCGTCAAAAGCACCGTGGGCCGGCTGGTGGCCGGCAAAAAACCCGGACCCCGGGGAGGGGTAAGCCATATCAAAATCGTGGACCCGGCCTGCGGGTCGGGATCGTTTCTCATCGGCGCCTACCAGTTCCTGCTGGACTGGCACTTAGACGCCTACGTCAACGATGACCCCGAAGCCTGGGCCAAAGGAAAAACGCCCCGCCTCTACCGGTCCCGGAAAGGGGAATGGCGGCTGACCACCGATGAGCGCAAGCGCATTCTGTTGAACAACATCTACGGCGTGGACATCGATCATCAGGCCGTGGAAGTCACCAAGCTTTCTTTGCTGCTCAAGGTGCTGGAGGGCGAGGACGAGCAGAGCATGGGCAAGCAGATGTCGCTGTTTCAGGAGCGGGTTCTGCCGGATCTGTCGGAAAACATCAAGTGCGGCAATTCCCTCGTCGGCCCGGATTTCTACGCCCGCCAGCAAATGCACCTTTTTGAAGAAGACGACATCCACCGGATCAACGTGTTTGACTGGCAGGCCGAATTTCCCGAAATTATGAACGACGGCGGGTTTGACGCGGTGATCGGCAATCCGCCCTATGTCCGCCAGGAAGGGCTGGGGGAATCCAAACCCTATTTTGAAAAACATTTTTCCGTGTATCACGGAGTGGCGGATCTGTATGTCTATTTCATTGAAAAGGGCGTTTCCCTGCTGCGCAAGGACGGCATCTTCGCCTACATCGCGGCCAACAAATGGCTGCGGGCCAACTACGGCCGGCCCCTGCGGCAATGGATGAAACAGCGGCACATCGTCGAGATCGTCGACTTCGGGGACCTGCCCGTCTTTTCCCAGGCCACCGCCTATCCCTGCATTCTTGTGATCCGGAATGCGCCCCCGGCCCCGACCTTCCGGGCCACAAGCGTCAAGACCATGGAATTTGGCGACCTGCCGGCCTATGCGGCCGAAAATCATCATGCGGTGCGCCAAGATGGTTTGGATGACGCGGGCTGGTCCCTGGCGGCTCAGGCGGCCCAGGACCTGTTTGATAAAATCCGCAGCGTCGGCGTCCCCCTGGGGCGCTATGTTGAGGGCAAGATTTATTACGGGATCAAAACCGGCTTAAACGCGGCCTTTGTCATCGACGAGGCCACCCGGCAACAACTGATCGCCCAGGACCCCAACAGCGCGGATGTGATCAAGCCCTTTCTGGCCGGACGGGACATCAAGCGATATGCGCCGCCGCACAGTGAAAAATATCTGATTTTTACCAGGCGCGGCATTGATATCGAAAAATATCCCGCCATAAAAAATTATCTGACACAATTTAAGCAAAAGCTGATGCCGCGCCCCAAAGACTGGAAAGGCGGAAAATGGCCGGGCAGAAAACCGGGTGCCTATCAATGGTATGAAATCCAGGACACCATCGATTATTTCCAGGAGTTTGAAAAGCCCAAAATCCTGTTTCCAGACATTTCGCTGCGCGGCAATTTCGCCCTGGATGAAAAAGGCAATCAATATTGTGTCAACACGGCTTACATTATTTCCAACGCGGAATATTATCTGCTGGGCATTCTGAATTCATCGCTCATCACCTTTTTCTATAAAAATTTGTCATCCACCTATCGCGGCGGATATTTGCGATTTATTTATCAATATTTGATGCTTTTGCCCGTGCGCACCATCAACTTCGATGACCCCGTTGATGCGGCCCGGCATGACCGGCTCGTGAGTCTTGTGGATCAGATGCTCGATGTGAACAAAAAACTCGCTGAATCAAAAATCCCCCAGACAAAAGAAGTGCTGACGCGCCGCATGGCCGCCATCGACGGGCAGATCAATGCGCTTGTTTATGAACTCTATGAGTTAACGGATGAAGAAATCAGAGTTATTGAAAAATGAAAACAACGCAGTATTTTGATTATACTAGGAACCGGCCAGACCGCGCTCGCATCAAAGAGGCTTGGATCAATTTTGTTATTAAACATCCCGAAAAAACTGAAACGCAATCAGACGGCAGGATCAGGAAATGGGCTAAAATAAAAGAAGAAGATAAATACTTGAGGGTTATCTTGCTCGAAGACGGCGAGACGGTTCATAATGCCTTTTTCGACAGATCATATAAGGGGGAATAGAATATGAAAGTAAAATATTTTACCGATACCGATACCGCCCATGTGGAGTTCACGAACAACAACGTGCATGAAACCAGGGAAATCAGCGAAAATATCTATATCGATATTGATGACGGGGGCAACATCGTAAGCATGACCATTGAACACGCCAAGGAAAGCGCCGGCCTCCGGGAATTTTCCTATCAAGAGATGACCCGCCAAACGGCGTAGCGGCATTTAACCTTTACCGTACATCTCCTCGATGATGTCTGAAAACGCCTTGTTGACGAACTTGCGCTTGACCTTCATGGTGGGGGTGACCTCGCCGTCTTCCTCGTAGAGCTTTTTGGGCAGAATCCGGAATTTGCGGACGTTTTCCACCCGGGCCAGGGCCTGGTTCACCGTGTCGATTTCCGACTGGATCAGCTCGTTGATTTTCGGATGCCGCGCAAGGTCGCCGTAAGTGGAAAACTGGATCTTGCGGTCCTGGGCGAATTTTACCACATTATCCTCGTCGATCATGATCAGAGCCGCCAGATACTTGCGCCGATCGCCGATGAGCACGGCGTCGTTGATGTAGATCGAAGCCTTGAGCATGTTTTCAATGTACTGGGGGGAGATGTTCTTGCCGCCGGCGGTGATGATGATGTCTTTTTTCCGGTCCGTGATTTTCAGGTATCCGTCTTCGTCGATGACGCCCACATCGCCGGAATAAAGCCAGCCGTCCCGGATGGTCTCGGCGGTGCCTTCCGGGTTTTTATAATAACCCGCGAACACCCCAGGCGATTTCACCAGGATCTCGCCGTCTTCGGCGATTTTAACTTCAGTACCCGGTATGGGGGCGCCCACGGTGCCGAACTTGGCTTTTCCCGGCCGGGAGGTGCAGGTGACGCCGGTGCCTTCGGTCTGACCGTAGCCTTCAATCAGGTTCATCCCGATGGACTGGAAGAAATGAAGCACCCGCGGGGATATGGGCGCGGCTCCGGAATAGGCCACCCTTATCCGTTCAAACCCGAGACGTTTCTTTAGTTTCCGGAATACCGCGAAATGGGCCATGGCAAAAAGAAGCTCCAGCCAGGCGGGGCTGTTTTTGAAATTCATTTTCCGATCAGCCCGTCGCTGTCCGATGGTAAACGCCGCATACCAGGTCAGACGTTTGAACCGGGTGGCTTCGGACATCTTGATCTGGATGGCGGAAAAATATTTTTCCCAGATGCGGGGTACGGCATAGCCCACGGTGGGAGAGACTTCCACCATGTTGTCGGTAATGGTGTCCGGCTTTTCCACGAAATTGACCACGTAGACATGACGGATATGGGCGAACACGGAAAACAGCCGCTCGAAAATATGGCACAGGGGGAGAAAGGAGAGCACCTCGTCGCCTTCGACCATGGGATTGAGTTCGGCGATGGCGTCGGCCATCCAGGTAACGTTGCCGTGGGTCAGAATGGCGCCCTTGGGAGGCCCGGTGGTCCCGGACGTATAGATCAACACGCACATGTCATCGGGCGTAATCTCCCGCGTGCGCTGATCCAGCATGGCTTGATCCAGTTTTTCCCCATGGGCGGTCAAATCCGAAAGACGCATGAGCATGGGGTCCTGAAAATCCCGGAGCCCTTTGGTGTCCCACACGATCACTTTTTTGAGCCGGGGAACGGTGTCCCGGAAATGGAGCCATTTGTCGAGCTGCTCCTCGTTTTCCACGAACAGGAACACCGCATCCGAGTCGGATACGACGTATTCGACCTCCTGCCAGGCATTGGTGGTGTAGATGCCCACCGAGACCCCTCCGGCGCACTGAATCCCCATGTCGATCATCACCCACTCGGGGCAGTTGTCGCCGATAATGGCGGCGCTCGCCCCTTTTTCAAGACCCATGTCCATGAGGGCGGCGCCGATAGTTCGGGCGGTATCGTAGTACCGGCGCCAGGTGATATCGTGCCAGAGGCCGAGTTGCTTGCAGCGCATGGCCACATGGCCGCCGGAAGCCATGACGGTTTTTTTAAAAACAGCCGGGGTGGTGGTCGCGGTCAAGAGCGTCCCTCCGGATGAGCAAAAAAGTCTGCCGGCGGCCGAACCGCCGGAATCGGTCGTGATGGTCTTATCGCCATACTTTTTTCCGTTTCCATCGCTGGTATCCCTTGGCCGATTCCCGGGACCGGACGCCCATGTAAAATTCTTTGACATTTTCGTCTTTTAACAGGTCGCTGGATCTGCCTTTCAAAACAAACCGTCCGGTTTCCAGGATCAGGGCGGTATCCGAGACTTCCAGGGCTTTTTTGGCGTTTTGTTCCACCAGCAGGACGGTCACGCCTTCCTGATTGATTTTGCGGATGATCCCGAAGATCTCCTTGACCAGAATGGGAGAAAGTCCCAGGGAGGGCTCATCCAGAAACAACAGCTTCGGGCGGCTCATCAGGGCCCTGCCGATGGCCAGCATCTGCTGTTCTCCGCCGGACAGGGTGCCGGCCCACTGGTTGATCCGCTGGGCCAGAATGGGAAAATAGGCAAAAACCCGCTCAAAATCGCCGGCCACGCCTTTTTTGTCTCTGCGGATATAGGCCCCCATCATCAGATTTTCCTTTACGGAAAGCTCCTCAAAGACTTCCCGGCCCTCGGGTACGCAGGATATGCCCATCCGGACGATCTTTTCGGTATCCATGCCGTCGATGCGCTGACCCGCAAATTCGATGGTGCCTTTTTCGGGCTGGTGGTCGATAAGCCCCATCACGGTTTTTAAAATCGTGGTTTTGCCCGCCCCGTTGTTGCCCAGGATGGTGGTGACGCCGCCTTCCGCAACGGTAAGGGATACTCCGCGGATGGCGTAGATCAGATCATAATAGGTCTCGATATTCTTTATTTCCAGCAGCGCGCTCACTGACCACTCCCATTCAGAAAATCGGGTCCGTTTCCTCTTCCCCCAGATAGGCCTTAAGCACTTCCGGGTGGCGGTTCACTTCATCAGGCGGTCCCAGGATAACGGGTTTGCCGAAATTTAACACCAGAATCCGGCTGGAAATATCCATCACCATGTTCATGTCGTGCTCGATGAGCAAAATGGTAATGCCGAGTTCATCTTGAATGTCTTTTATCCAGAAAATCACGTCCTGCTTTTCTTCGGCATTCATGCCGGCGCAGGGTTCGTCCAGCAAAAGGAGTTCGGGTTCGGCGGCAAGGGCCCGGCCGAGCTCGATTTTTTTCTGAATGCCGTATGGCAGGGCTCCGACAAACTTGTTCCGGAAGGGCTGAAGCTCCAGAAGGTCGATGATCTGCTCCACTTTCCGCCGGTTTTCGATCTCTTCTTTGCCGGCAAAGGAATTTTTCCCCCACATGAGCCCGCCCCGGAACAAGCCGGTTTTCAGGAACAGATGGCGGCCGATCATGATGTTTTCCATGGTGTTCATATTGGAAAACAGTTCGATATTCTGAAATGTCCGGGCAATGCCCGCTTTGGCCACCCGGTGGGGCCTGAGTCCCCGGATATTGCGGTTTTTGAAAACAATATCCCCGCCGGAAGGCGGATAGATGCCGTTGATGCAGTTAAACAGGGTGGTTTTGCCCGCGCCGTTGGGACCGATGACCGCAAATATCTCCCCGTTGGCGATTTCAAACGAGACCTTGTCCAGGGCCTTGAGCCCGCCAAAGGTCATGGAAAGATCTTCTACCGCAAAAAAGGTCATCGGCGCCCTTCTCCGGAGAAATCGGCGTTAGAGGTTAATTTTCGCGTAATGCTTGAAAAATGCCGCGGCCTGTTCCGACAACAGTTAATGGTCCATGGGGATATAGTCGGTGTCCTTCCAATCTGTTAAAATTCGGGAGCCGCCGTCGGCCGTGCATTGATGGAGAAACAGCTCCTGCTGACCGATCCGGGTAAGGGGGTCATCGGGAGCAAACGGCTGGTAGGTGATCCTTCCCAGGATGCCCTGAAAGTTTTCCAATTTTTCAAGCGCTTCCACCAGTTTTTCCCGGGTCAGGTCCCGCCCCGCCCGTTTGATGGCTTCCACAAGGGGTTCGGCCAGCCCGATGCCCACGACAAAGGTATAGCCCCACCGCTCATCCCGGGCGGCAAATTTTCCGTAAACCTCATTTTTGTATTCCGCCACCAGCTTATGCCTGGGATCATTGATGTGCTGCACATCCCCGACCTTTTCCCCGGTCTCAAGCATTCCGAAACTTGACGTGATGACGCCTTCGTAAAGCCCCTGGGTGATTTCGATCATCAACGGGCAGTCTCCGCAGGTCGAGGAGCTCATCCATTGGGGCGTATAATTCATGGCTTTGCCGATGCCGATGATTCTTGATGCCGCCACCGGCGAGACAAACAGCAATACCGCGTCCGCCTTGGAACGGCTCAGCCGCATGGCATGGGGGCGCATGTCCGAATCGCCCAGGGCCACGGGGACCGCCGCGGCAAGCGCCATGTTATACTTTTCCAGCATGTATTTTGTACCCGCAAGTCCCTGCTCGCCGTAATCATCTTCCTGGTAGACCACCGCGATGCTTTTTTTTCCCATTTTTTTGGCGGCATATTCGACCAGCAACTGCGCATCTCCGAGATACAGGGGATAGACGTTGAACAGATATTTATGCGGAGGTGTGACCCAGTGCCAGGAGCCGGCCGCCGGACCGATCCAGGGGATTTTTTTTTGCATGAGGTAATCTTTAACGGCAAGACCGGGCGCGGTTCCCACGCCGCCGACCCAGGCGAACATGCCCTGCTGTTCCTGAAGCTGTTTGACCCCGGCAATGGTCCTGGCCGGGTTGTATCCGTCGTCGAAATAATGGTGCACCAGTTTTCTGCCGTGAATGCCGCCATTGGCGTTGATCCATTTGAAATAGGCGTCCGTGCCCCGGGCCACCGCGCCCCAGGCGGCCGCCGGGCCGCTCTGGGGTCCCCACTGGCCGATATGGATTTCGGTATCGGTCACCCCGGTTTCGCAATATCCGGGGGATAATATGCCGAATATCGCAACCGCGGCGAACAGCAAGACCAAAACTGTATTTTTCATTTGGCTTCTCCTTTGGGCTTTGTTCCTTGTTTTCAAAAACAGCCTTCCTGCCTATACTTTTTTCACGTAATGCCGGGCGAACAAACCACTCGGCTTCACGCACAACACAATGACGATCACGGCAAAGGCCACCACGGACTTGAACTCCATGGACACGTACCCGCCGAACAGATGTTCGATCACGCCCACGATATAGGCGCCGAAAACAGCCCCCGGCAACGATGTCATTCCGCCCACAACGGCGCCGGCAAATCCTTTGAGCATGGGGTTCCACATCATGTAAGGCTCCATGATCACCGGCGCGATCAGCAGGCCCGCCACGGTCCCGACAGCGGCGGAAATGCCCCAGGTCACCATTTTCACCCGATTGGTCCGGATTCCCATCAGACGCGCGGCAGTGGGGTTCTGCTGGGTGGCTTTCATGGCCACGCCGAATTTTGAAAACCGGAAAAATAAAAACAAAACGCTCATGATGCCCAGCGCCGTCACCAGGGTTAAAAGATCCATGGTGGAGATGTAGAGTTCGCCGATGATCACGCTGTCGTATGCGGATACGGGAAAGGGCATGATGCGCTGATCCGCGCCGAACTTCCAGGAAACAAGACCCAGCAGGATCATCTCAAGGCCGATGGTGATAATGATCAGGCCTAGGATATTGGGATTTTTGGCTCTTCGGACAACCACAAACTCCAGAAAGCACCCCAGAACCATCGCAAAGATCAGGGCGCCGAAAAACGCGATAAAAACCGACCGGCCATACGAATAGATCAACATGTAGGCGATAAAGACCGGCAGGAGGGCCATTTCCCCCTGGACAAAATTGGGCACTTCAGATGCCTTGTAAATCAGGACCATCCCTAACGCCATCAAGGCATAGGAACTTCCCACCGCGATGCCGCTGATGATCATCTGAAAAAAATCAACCAATCAACCCGTCCTTTCTGTATTGGTTTTCCCGTCCCCGGCCTTTTCAGAACGGCCAGGTCATCCAGTATTTTTTCATGCGGATCCAGATGCCGTAAAGACCCAGGGGCTCAAAAATCATGATTAAGATCAGAATGGTCCCGAACACAATAAACTGGATATTGGATACGCCGGTTAAGGAGAAATAATTGGTGGAAAGGATCTTCAACCACTCGCCGACGTACGGGATATTCAGGATATTGCGCAATTCAAGATCAAGAAAAGACAGCAAAACCGCGCCGGCAATGGGTCCCGCCACCGTGCCCAGCCCCCCGGCCACCGCCATGGTGAGAAAAAAAACCGACAGAAAAAAGCCGAACAATTCGGGCTCGATAAAACGCAGCACGAACGCGAACAAACCGCCGGCGATCCCGGCATAAAAAGCGCTGAGGGCAAACGCCAGGGTTTTATAAAGCACGAGATTGACGCCCATGGTTTCGGCTGCGGTATGGGCGTCGCGAACGGCGACAAAGGCCCGGCCGATTTTTGTTTTCGTGATATTGCGGGCAAACAGGACCAGCAGCACCGCGATTACCATGACCAGATAGTAAAACTGACGATCCGTGCTCAAATGCTGCCCCAGGACAACCAGATCGGGAGCGTGGAGCCCCTGCCGGCCGCCGAGTATATCGATCCGGCCGATCACCGTGGTGATGGTAAGCCCGAACCCCAGCGTGGCAATGGCCAGATAGGGCCCTTCCAGCCGCAACGCCGGCAGGCCCAGAAGAAAACCAAAGGCCGCGGCAATCAGCCCGGCGGTGACCAGGGCGGGGAAAAAGGGGAAATTCGCCAGGGTCATCAATGATATGGTTCCATAGGCCCCGATAGCATAGAAACCCGCGTGCCCCAGGGAAATCTGCCCCGTATATCCGACCAGAAGGTTCAACCCCACCACCACGATGATGTTGATGGCGATGTAGTTGGCCACGTAGACGTAATAATTCTTGAATAAAAACGGGTAGAGCAGCAGGAAACCGAGCAGAACGACAAACCAGAACAGGGTGACGCCAGAGGAAAACATCCGGACATCTTCATAATAATCGCGCTTCATATCCATCTGGATATTTCCTTTGCCACCTGTCGCTGATCGGCGTTGTTATTGCGGAAAGGAACTTTTTAAAAACAAAGTTTATCTTTATAAACATAGTTTGAATCCGGTGTCAAGCGATATAGGATATCTATCCCGGCAAAATGTATTGACTTATGAATTTGTTTTTCTTATGATTTCGAAAAAATGACCGTGCCGCGTCATTCGCTTCCACGGCCAGGGACTGTCGTGCCGAAGCAAGATGGCCATTAACCATTAAAAGCAGGAAACACCCGCCTTTATTTCACAAATAACCGATCACGCAGCAACGATACCGCGGAGACAGAAAAAGTTCCGATCTCCTTTTGGTCCGTCAAACCGGCGGAACGGCAGTTCCTGGTTTTGGTAAGGCGCGGCAAACTCCCATCAAGCCGGCATAGGAATGAGATTCAACTATCCAATTGAAAAAGGGGTATTCCGTCATGATCTTTGTATCGAAAGACAGTTTGGCACGAATACTTTTTCCAACGTTGATCCTGATGATGGTCGGCGGCTTGCTTTTTACCGGATGCGCCGGTCGAGGGCCGAACACCATCAATCCGGCCATTCCCACCCCCCAGATCGTCGTGAATCCGGATACAGTGCGCCTTGGCATAGCCAATCTCATGAGCACGGACATTGTTTTTGAAGGCTCCGGGTTTCAGGCCGGAGACTCCGTGTTTATCAGCCTTTCCGGACCCGGCGGCGCCGAAGATGCTGTTTCAAGCCGAATCAAGAACCCGGACGGGTCCTTTACGTGGGTATCTGCTCCAAACCGAGGCGACACCGAAGTGATTGTTGCCGATGCCAAGGTAAACCCGGACGGGACCTTCCGGGCAAAAGTCGGCATTCTGGCAAAAGTGACGGGCATATTACGAGCGGATATGGCCATCGACACGTATTCGGAAGATGCGGAATATAAACAAGCCCTTGTGATCACCAAGGAACCCATTCCAACAGGTGTCTATACGGCCAGGGCAACGGGAATGATGTCGGATCAAAGCGCGGTGACGCCATTTACTCTGGCCGAACCCTCTTTGACGGACCGCTTTAAGGACTGGATCGGCAAAAAAATGGGGAAAATTCAGGATAAACGATCCTAAACCGGCAGCCGGAACCGGCGATCCCGCCTGTCGTCGAAACACATGATGCCACAGCCGGCTTTACAATGCGGGATTGCCCACTTCGGAAGTCTTTTGGGCCGCGATCCCGCTTACCCTCGACGGGTGCGGTTTTATCAGACAAGAGCGGATAAAAAGATAGGAGGCGCGGGCATGAAAATAATGGTCTGCTACACCGGATCAACGTCCTCCCGACAGGCGCTGGAACTGGCCCTCTGGCACGCAAAAGTTTTCAATGCCAAACTCTACCTGGTGGCCTCCATGAAAAAAGCCACGGCCGAAGAGCAGGAAGACGTCAACCACATGGAAGAAGCCCTTCAAGAAGCGCTTGAAAAACTGCAAACGGACGGAATCGATTGTGAAACCCGCCTGCTGGTGCGCGGATTTTCGGCCGGGGAAGACCTGGTCCATTACGCCGGAGAGGAAAACGTGGATGAGATCATCATCGGCATCCGTAAACGTTCCAAAACAGGAAAACGCATCTTCGGGTCCATTGCCCAACATATCATTCTGAACGCTCCCTGTCCCGTAGTTACCGTCAAATAGCGATTTTTATAACATACCGCTTGCCGACACAAACCCTGTGAGAAGAACGATGTCAGCTGGTTTTTGCCGGCGACCGGGGTTCCGGAAGACCGGAGCGGATATGCAGATCCCTTTGGGGAAAGGGAATTTCAATGCCGGTCTGTTTAAAAACGTCAAACAGCGCAAAATAAATGCGGCTGCGGACGTTGCGCCGGGCGACTTTTCGCACGTCGATCCAGATCAGCAACTGAAAATCAATGGAATTGTCTCCATACCCCACAAAACGGATGGAAGGCGCGGGATGATCGGCTACCAGCGGCTCCTTTCTCGCCACTTCTTCGGCCAGGCGGCCCACCTCATGGGGGTCGGCGCCATACGAAACGCCGAAGGAAACGCTGATCCGGATCAAAGGATCTCCCAGGGAATAATTGACGATCACTTCGGACAGGAGATTGGCGTTGGGGATGATATATTCAATATTGTCCCGGGTCCGGACCTTGGTGGCCCGCAGATAGATATCGGTAACTTCACCAAGGGTATCTCCGGTTTCAATCCAATCGCCTTTCCGCATCTTTCCGCCGAAAATAATGGAAAACCCGCTGATCAGATTGGCGGCCATGCCCTGCATGGCCAGACCGACACCGATACCGATAGCTCCGGCAAACACCAGCAAGGCCCGCAAATCAAATCCAACCACCTGCAAAACGGCGATGCCGCCGAGGAATAAAAGAAAATATTTTAAAAACGTATCAATGGCATAGGCCAGTCCCGGCTCAATTCCTACGGACGGATAAACCTTGTAATTCAGATAGGCGCAGATCAGTCGGGACGCGTATATAAACGCCAGAAGGACCAGCACCGCCTTGGCCAGGACCCAAAGCGACAGCACCGACGATCCCAATGTCAGAATGGGAAAGGACATGATCCGCCGCAGGGGTTCCAGACCGCCCAGCAGATCCAGCATGACCAGACCGGTGATAATAACGGCGGTATACAGAATCAGGCTTTTGAGAGATTTAATGAAATAAAGAGCGTGTTTATCTGTTGTGCCGGAGGTTTCGGCCCATTTGTCCAGCCGTTTGATCAGCAGATGATATACCAGGGAAAACCCGATATAAACCCCCACCACGGCCCAGGTCTTGGTCCAGAACACCACGCTGAACTGTTTGAACCCGAAACACCATAAGATGCCGGTAAAAAATGTAATGATCACCACCGGATAATAAAACCGGTCCAGGTTTTTCAAAAACGTCCGGTAGCTGGGAAACGGAAGCTGGGGAACCAGGGAAAGCACCATTTTTTTGTGAAGGAAAAACAGCAGAAACACCACGTTGATGGAGAAAAATATCAGAAAGCGCAGAAACGCCAGGAAATCCTCCCGCTGGCCGAAGGCTTCGGCGGTCCAGATTACGGCAATGGCCGTCATCACGTAAAATACCACCAGGCGAAGTGCCCGAACTGCGGTAGATCCATAGTCGGTACGAATTTCAAGAATTCCGTAATCGAAAATTCCCCGAAAAAGGTTGATCAGCAGCGCTCCTACCGCCCAGAGACCCAGCAATCTGCCGATGAGCAGAAACCAGGGCGCGTCGTAGGCGATAAAGCCTTTGACCAGACTGAACCCGGCCAGAAGGAGCAAAGGGATCAGGGCGGCTGTGACAGAGAGCAGCACCAGATAAACATAGGGTCGCAGCTCCTCGGGAAGTTTCGCGATCAAGGGATCGGCCGCCTTCCGGGTCTTATCCAGCACCCGCTTCCGGCCGATGAGACTGTATACCACAGCCACAAGAAAGATCAGCATGATCCCGGAGCCGGCAAAGCCGAGGATCCGGCTCTGCTCCAGTATGGTTTCCACCAGATCCGGCACTTTGCCCGGCAGGGAAACCGCCTGGCGGTAAGCGTAAACCAGGGTGTCGGTATCCCATCCCAGAGGCGTATGAGCGAAAAGGGACGCGGCCTGGCCTCGTAAGTCCTCGGAAACCTGGGCTGCCTCGCGTTTCATACTGCCGGTGACGTCATCAAAAAAACTTACCGGGATGGGAGGAGAAGAATCGACCGGTTCGGTTTCCTCCGCGGCAACGCTTCCCGGCGTGGTCGTGCTTACCGACAGCATCAGAAAAAACAGGATTACAATGATGCGGCCAAACTTCATTTCATCTGCTCCGCTGGACATGGTTTCAGAAATTGTCTGCCCGGGGTGCGAATCCGGAGCGAACCGAATAATGATAAAACCGTCGGCCGCGGGTGACCTCGATCGGGGGCAGCCGCATGGCGCCGCCTTGTCCGGATGTCCGGACCGTTAACGCATGGGAACCTCCGTCCAGCGGCAACCGGATCAGGGTGAGATAGGCCGGCAGGGTCTCCCAGGCGCGGGTATCGGGTTCTTCCGTGACAAAAAACGCTATCCGGACCAGCGCTTCCACCAGAGGATCGTCCATCTGCCGGGCGATGACTTCCTTGGTGGCGGCCCGGGCCGTTTCCTTGGCCAGAATTCGGGCCAGCCGGTCATTAAGAGAATCCTTGAGCACCGCGTTCATATCCGTTGTGACCCTCCGGACCGGACCGGCCGGAGGGACGGAGCCGATGACCGGCTGATAAAAATATCGGGTCCGTTCTTTATAGGTGATAAAGGAAAAGCGGATGGACGGTGGAACCACGATGTTGCGGGGAATTTTGACCGGCGATTTTCCCTGACCGACAAACAGGAGCAGTTCCGCGACGTTCTCCTGCTTCGGCAAATTTGCGCCGGAATCCAGATGCCCCAGCCAGGTTTCCCGGTCATCGTAAAATCCGAGCCGCCCGGCAATGGCGGCAAGCTTGTCGGCCACCGGTCCGGGATCGCCCATCTGCTCGGCCAGTTTTTTGTATTCGATATAGGCGCCGTTGAGTTCGCCGTTGAGTTCAAAACAATGAGCGATCAGCGCCCGGGTGAAATGATCCCTGGCCGTGGCTTTTGGAAATTCGTCAAAAACCTCAAGCGCCTGTCTGGCTTCCACCAGGGCGCTTTCCGGCCGCCCGGTCACCAGAAAACCCATCATCAGATAGGTATGAACCAGCAGGCGTTCGGCGTATTCGCCCTTGTATTCGGTGATCCATTCGCCGGTGACCAGGGAGCCGGTCTGTTCGGTGGCGCTGATGACATCCTGCTGTTTGATCAGTTCGGCGGCCTTGAGCAGCGTGGCGATGCTTTCTGCATAGTTCCCGGCATAATGGAGGATCACTCCCCGTTCCATATAAAACAGGAGTCGATCCCGCCGGGACACATCGGAAGGTTCGGCCAGGACCTGGGTCGCTCGATCCGGGCGTCCTCCATAAAAATCCGACCGGGCCGTGTTCAGGGGGGCGGACGCGCACCCGGAAAAAAGTACCAGGGGCAAACACCAGAGGCACCCATACCAAGCCACGCGAAGAAAAATCATGTGGCGATTCGTCATTGACTTATCCGTCTGACAGAAAACAACCGTTACCAGCCGATAAACGGCCTGGCCTCCTCGCGGACGATTTCCACACTGTCCGCCCATTCAATCAGGCCGGATTCCAAATCGGTCAATTCAAGGGTCAGGCTGTAATACTGAAGTTTTCGTTTTTTCAGGCGGATCTGGGATGGCTCTTTTTTGGTGATGGAACGCAAGGTGCCGGAAATCATGTATTCGGCGCCGACCTGTCGGGCCCGCTGGGCCCGGGTTTCCGGCGAAACATTGCCGCCATACTGATAATTCAACTCTTTTAAAATGTTTTCCCGCTGGACCTTATTGACGAACCGGGCTTTGCCGGTCTCCAGAATTCGCTGGCGGATATCGTCGGTGATCAAATCGGTGCTGATATGCTCGGAGGTCCGGTTGGCGACATCATACACGATCACCACCGGCCGGTCCTTGCGGGCGGCCAACGGCGACCGATGCGCCAGAGATTCCACCAGTGCGTCCACGATTTTATTTTTGTCGGAAAAATCGTAGTTCGCGTCATAATGAATGGTGTCAGTGGGATCGAAATCCCGGGTGGTGGCCCGACATCCCGTCATCATGATCACGCCCGTCAGAACCGTCAGAATCAGCAGCCGATAAAACGTGCAGATTTTTTTATTCATTTTTTTTCTCCTGAGTATGTTTAAATCTGTCGCAGTCGTCCGGGGAAACCGTTTTCGGCCCGGCCCGGTCCGGCTGCGCATTTCAACCTTATCGGAAAATATCGGAGACCGCAAGCGATACCTGCGATACCTGCGTCATAAGGGATATGTCTCCGATACCACCTGAAACGTCATTTATCTGTTTGCGCAGGACAATTTTATCTGATATGGAACATCGCTGATTATCCTTTACATCATAACAGGTCAATATAATGAAACATAATCTGAAATCAAATTCTGCCGGCGATGCTGTCTGGAAATTTTTTGCATCGGTAAAGCTGTCGGTATTTCTGCTGCTGGCGTTGGCGGCCACCTCCATTATCGGTACGGTGGTGCCGCAAAATGCAGATCCGGTCCAGTATATCCGTCGATACGGAGAGACTGGCTATGCCCTGATGAATCGGCTCGGCATCTTCGACATGTACCGTTCTTTCTGGTTCCAGTTTCTGCTGGCGCTGCTGCTGATCAATATCATCATCTGCTCCATCGACCGGCTGCGGGCCACATGGAAAATCCTTTTTCCGGACCGTCCCGTCTTTTCCGCCGCCCGATTCCGATCGGCCCGGCACCGGGCGGAATGGACGTCTGCCGGAACGCCGGAGGATCTAAATCCTTTATTTTCCGATTATGTCCGGCGCAAATTCACCACCTGGCGCTCGGATGCGGAAGAGGACGGGTTCGTGATTTTCGGCGAAAAAGGACGGTGGACCCGGCTGGGGGTTTACGGGGTGCACCTGAGCGTGTTGCTCATGGTCGTCGGTGGGCTGATGGGCTCCCTGTTCGGGTTTGACGGACACGTGAACATTCCCGTGGGCGAAGCACGCCGGACCATCAACCTGAATTTCAGCCAGGGTCGGCAGGAGCTTCCCTTCCAGATCCAGTGCGACGATTTCAGCATCAGTCATTATGAAACCGGACTTCCCAAGGAATACCGATCGACCCTGTCTCTCATCAGAGACGATAACCTCCTGCTCACCAGAGATATCCGGGTCAACGAGCCGCTGACGTTTGAGGGGATCAACATCTATCAGTCGAGCTGGGGCCGCAATCCCGAAAACCACTTTACCCTCACCTTTACCGAAGACGACACCGGCATGGTCTATCAAAAACCGGCCGTCATGGGAGAGCCTGTTGAAAGACCCGGCGGCGGGGGGTCCGTGGTTATCGATAATTTCACGCCTTCGTTTCGCTTTCCCGGCGGCATGTCGCTCAGCAATGTCTTTATCGGCCGGATCATATCCAACGAGGGTGCGGAACGCTCCCTTCTGCTGCCCATGGATCATCCGCGCTTTGACCGGATGCGCAACGGCGAATTTGTCATCGGGATTTCCCATGTGAATTTCAACTATTTCACCGGCCTCCAGGTGACCCGGGATCCCGGTGTGCCGGTGGTCTATGCCGGATTTATCCTGATGATCCTCGGATGCTATGTCACGTTTTTTCTGTTTCAGCAGAGCATCTGCATCCGGCTGACGCCCGCAGACGGAGGGACCCGGGTGGTTCTGGCCGGCGTGGCCGGGAAAAACCGGCCGGGCATGGCGTCAAAGATCGGCCGGCTGGCCGGACGCCTCAAACAAATTGAAGGAATATAACTATGAGCGCGCAACTCTTTTCCATCGTCACCTTTATATATGGACTGGCCGCCATTTTGTATCTGTTTTCCTGGATTTTCAAAAAGCCCGCCGCCGGAGGTGCGGCCAACTGGGCCATGGTGATCGGCGTCACCGGCAACCTCGGCGGTTTTATCCTGCGATGGATCGAGTCCCATCAATTGGGCTTTGGCCGGGCGCCCCTGTCCAACCTTTATGAATCCCTGATTTTTTTCGCCCTTTGCATCGCCGTGACCCACCTTTACGTGGTTTTTCGGTACAATGTCCGCATCATTGGCGTGGTGGCCGCCCCCTTGGCATTTTTATCCATGGCCTATGCGTCTCTTCCCACGGTCAACAACGCCATCATGCCGCTGCTTCCCGCATTGCAGAGCAACTGGCTCATCGCCCATGTCATGACCTGCTTTTTCGGATACGCGGCTTTTGCCGTGGCCTTTGGCGTCAGTCTGCTATTTCTGGCCCGGCTGAAAAAAAGGGAAGGATCCACGGGGCTCCTTTCCATGATACCCGACACCGACCTGCTCGATGAACTGACGCATCAACTGGTCATGTTCGGATTTCTGTTTCTGACCATCGGCATTATCACCGGCGCGGTCTGGGCCAACCAGGCCTGGGGCCGTTACTGGGGGTGGGATCCCAAGGAAACCTGGTCGTTAATCACCTGGCTGATCTATGCCGGGCTGCTGCACGCCCGGCTCATGCGCGGCTGGAAGGGAAAACGCATTGCCGTTTTGTCGTGCGTCGGCTTCATGGCCGTGTTGTTCACCTACTTCGGCGTCAACCTGCTGCCGGGACTGCACAGTTACCTGTGATTTTAATTTTTGTTGACTTTTTCCTAAAGATTCGATTATGAAATTTTTTTGATTTTTTCAAAACTCACTACCAATCCGAAATCATGGAGATCGCATGAGCACCACGGATCAACATCACGACGCCGCTGGAACCCGGCAGGACAAGGATCAGCTCCCGCCCGCCGAACCGAAAACGACACCGGATGATAATACCCCATGGATCATCGGCTTTTTTTTCGTCGTCGGTCTTCTGATCAGTTTTTTCATCGGTTGGATCGTCTTTCCAGACCTGCTCTATTCCAAAAAACACCAGCCCATCAGCTTCAATCATGCCCTTCACATGGACCTGGTTTATGACGGCTGCGCCTCCTGCCACTATTTCCGGGAAGACGGCAGTTTTTCCGGACTGCCCGACAACAGCAGCTGCGTAGATTGCCACCAGTTCCCCATGGGCGTCAGTGAGGATGAAGAAAAATACGTGACGGAATATGTCGAGCAAAACCGGGAAGTTCCCTGGTTGAGCTATGCCCGGCAGCCGGATTGCGTCTTTTTCTCCCACGCGGCCCATGTAAAAGGCGCGGGTATGGATTGTAGCGAATGTCACGGCGATGTGGCCAGCCGCACCGAACCCCGGGTCTACCAGGAAAACCGGCTCACCGGATACAGCCGCGACATATGGGGATACAGCATTTCACGGCTTTCCAAGCCCGGTAAAAATGAACCCAGGCCCATGAAAATGAACGACTGCGCCCGCTGCCACGAAGCCGAAATGGGCCACAAAGGCGCTTGTTTTCAATGCCATAAATAGCGGCCGGTATCGAAACCAAACCGATCCAAACGGCTTTGATAGATGCAAAGAGGAAATATTTATGAAAATTGATCGTAGAAGCTTCATTGCGTTGAGTCTCGGCGCCGGCGTGGGCATCAACTTCACGCCGCTGCCATGGAAACTGACCGACGATATTTCCATCTGGACCCAGAACTGGCCGTGGACGCCGGTGCCGGAAAGAGGGGAAGTTTCGTATGCCCGCTCGACCTGCACCCTGTGCCCCGGCGCCTGCGGCATTATGGTTCGCAAAATCGATGACCGGGCCGTGCGCGTCAACGGGATGCCGAATCATCCCGTCAGCAAGGGCGGCGTCTGTCTCCTGGGACTTTCCAACCCGCAATATCTCTATGGCCCGGCCAGGGTCAAAACCCCTCTCAAGCGCGACGGCAAGCGGGGCGAAGGGAAATGGAAAGCCGTAAGCTGGGACGAGGCCATTGGAGCGGTCACCACACAGCTTGCCGAACTTCGGATCGCGGATGAACCCCAGAGCGTCGCCTGGATCACCGGTACGGACCGGGGCACTGTGCCCAATCTCATTGATCGTTTTCTGACCGTTTACGGGTCGCCGAATTTTATCCGCCCCGCCAATGCCCATGACACCATTGAACAGGCCGTTTACCTGACCCAGGGTCAGTTGGGAATTGTGGGTTATGATATGGAACAGGCCGATGTTATTTTAAGCTTCGGCGCGGGCCTTCTGGATGGCTGGGGCGCCCCCACCCGGATGCTCCGGCTGCACGGGGATCAGTACAAATCCCGGAGCCTCGTCCAGATCGAACCCCGGCTGTCCGACACCGCCGCCAAGGCGGACCAATGGATCGGCATCACGCCGGGCACCGAGGCAGTCCTGGCCATGGGCCTGGCTCACGTCATCATCCGCGAATCCCTTTATGACGTGGAATTTATCGAAAACGGAGCCATCGGATTTGAAAACTGGGTCGATGAAAACGGTCAGAACCGCAAAGGTTTTCGGGAGCTGGTGCTGGAAAATTATCCACCGTCAACGGTGGCCGGAATCACCGGAGTGAATGAAAAGACCATCGAGGATCTGGCCCGGCGGTTTGCCCGGGCGGATAAGAAAGTGGCCCTGTACGGCCGGGGTCAGGGGTCGCTTCCGGGCAGCATTCAGGAAGGACTCGCCATTCACGCGCTAAACGCCCTGGCAGGAGCCATTCATCAGCCCGGCGGGATGACGGTTGTTTCAGAGCCGGATTTCATCCGATGGCCCGAACTCAACATGGACGAAACCGCAGCCAAAGGAAGGCAGCAGCAGCGCATCGACGGCGCCGGCTCCGACGCATTCCCCTACAGCCGTTATCTGCTGACCCGTCTGCCCGAGACGATCAACTCCGCATCCGGCGATTCGCCCGTCAAGGCCCTGCTGGTGTCCGACGCCAATCCGCTGCACACCCTGCCGGACACTGCTGCAACCCGCAAGGCCTTTGACCGCATTCCGCTGATCGTCAGTTTCTCCCCCTTTATGGATGAAACCGCGGCTTATGCCGATTATGTTCTTCCCCATCACGCGCCCCTGGAACGACTTCAGGATGTTCCTTCTCCGGCGGGTCTCCCGTATTCGGTCATCAGCCTAGCCAAACCCGCGGTGAAGCCGCTCTACGACACCCGTCATATCGGCGACGTCGTCATCCAGATGGCCCGGAATTTAGGCGGCTTCATGGCCGATGCCTTCCCGTGGGAGAACTATGAAGCCCTGCTCAAGGACGTTTTGTCCGATCACTGGCGCCAGCTCAATAGCCGGGGATTTGTTGAAATCCGGCAGCCGTCGCCGCAGCTCGCGCCCTATCAATTCCATACGGCGTCGACAAAATTTGAATTCCTTCCTCTTGCCGGCAGCAGCTCCGGAGAAAAAGAAGCCGCTGCCTGGTCTCAGATAGAAGCGATTCCTGTTGCGGGCGACAAGGGGCAGTTTCCCCTGGTGCTGATCCCCTATGATTCCATTCGCGTGGCAAGCCGAAATGTTGCCAATTCCCCTTTTATGACAAAAACAATCGATGCGGATGTTCTGAAAAACGAACTGGTCTTTGTTGAAATCAATCCACAGACCGCCGGCCGTCTCGGATTCAAAGAAAGTGATACGGTTGAAATCTCCACTCCCGTGGGCAAGGCGACGGTCCGGATTCACTTGCGGGACGGAGTCCGGCCGGACCTGATCGCCATGCCCCGGGGGCTGGGTCGATGGGGATTTCCCGAAAACTGGTATATCAATGACAAGGGTATCAATATCAACGAACTGATCGGCCCGCGTCCGGACCCGTTGTCCGGACTTGACACGGCATGGGGCATCCGGGCCAGTCTGACCCGGGTATGAGCCGGCATCTTCCAAACCGGAAGACGGGAATCGCCCGAATGCGGTAAGATCTTTTGATTGGCGAGGTTTTCATGAGAAAAACAAACGCGGCAAAATACGGCATGGTAATCGATCTGGACAAATGCACCGGATGCGGAACCTGCATGGTGTCATGCTATTCGGAAAATAACGTGCCGTTTAAAAAAGACGAAAGCGACAAGCTCGACAGCATCAACTGGATTCGGGTATTCAAGATATCCAACGGCAAACCCTGGCCGGATGCCGAAATCTGCTATCTGCCGAAGCCGTGCATGCATTGCGGCGGTATCGGCGATCATGGGCACCCCCCCTGTGTGTCGGTTTGCCCGGCAACCGCCACGGATTATGACCACGACACCGGCACCGTCAGCCAGATCTATACCCGATGCTTCGGATGCCGCTACTGCATGGCGGCCTGTCCTTACCATGCCCGTAAATTCAATTGGTGGGATCCGGTCTGGCCCGGGGACATGGAAAAGTACTTAAGTCCCAATGTATCGGCCCGTGCGAGGGGCGTTGTGGAAAAATGTTCATTCTGCTTCCATCGGTATCAACTGGCCAGGAACAAAGCCTATCACGAAGGCCGCCATGATGAACCGCTGGGAGAAAAAGAGTACCAGCCGGCCTGCGTGGAAGCCTGTCCGGCCGGCGCCATGACCTTCGGGGATCTCAACAATCCCGAACATGCGGTCTATAAGCTCAAAAAAAGCCCCCATGCGTTCCGGCTCCTGGAAAGACTTCAGACCAACCCGAAGGTCTATTACCTGTCCAGCCGGGAGTGGGTGAGGCGTGCGGGCGACAACTACCTGGACCACGAAGAAACAGGCAGCTACAAACGCGCAGCGGCAAAACATCTTTAATCGCAATCTGTAAGGAGCACGTCCAATGAAGGCAACTTCAGCGCCATTGATTCCTTCGGGTTTGAAACGATGCCCGACATGGCAATTCGTCCTATGGCTTGGCCTGGCGGCCGCTGTTCTGGCATGGGGTATTTATGCCATTATCCTGATCTGGTGGAAAGGACTCAACCAGACCAATATGAACGACGCATACGGATTCGCCCTCTGGATCTGGGCCGATCTGGCGGTTATCGCCTTGGGCGGCGGCGCCTTTTTCACGGGATTTCTGACCTATATCATCGGCAAGGAAAAACTCAAGGCCATTATAAATTTCGCGGTGATTATCGGCGTCATCTGCTATAGCTCTGCTCTTTTGATCCTGGCCATCGATATCGGGCAGCCGTTGCGGGGATGGTTTATCTTCTGGCATGCCAATGTACATTCCATGCTCACGGAAGTGGCCTTTTGCCTGTCGTTTTATTTTGCGGTCCTGCTCATTGAGTTTGTTCCCCTGATTCTTGAAAATCCAAAGCTGAAAGCCAGGCCGTTTTTTCATCATTTCAGCCACAACATGCATGAAATCATGGCGGTTTTTGCCGCCACGGGCGTGCTTCTTTCCTTTTTTCACCAGGGATCCCTCGGCGGGGTTCCGGGTGTTCTGTTCGCACGGCCCTTTGCATTCCGGGAAGGAATTTTCATCTGGCCGTGGACCTTTTTTCTGTTTACCTGGTCGGCCGCGGCGGTCGGCCCCTGTTTTACCATTCTGGTGACCTGGATTACCGAAAAAATCACCCGAAAAAAACTCGTCAAACAGGATGTGTTTCAACTGTTGGCGAAAATCTCGGGCTGGATGCTGCTGACCTATATCATCGCCAAAACCGCCGACACTGCCTACTGGGCCATGGTCACGGCTCCGAGCAAAGGGTTTGCGCTGATGGATTTTTATTCCAACAACCCGCTTTACGGTATCTGGATCTTAATCGCGGAGATCGTGGTCTGCGGCTACATTCCCGCCCTGATCCTGATTTCCAAGCGCGGGCGGGAAACCGCTTCTCTGCTGATGCTGGGCGTGGTATTGGCGGTCATCGGGATCTGCATTAACCGTTGGGTTATGGTGCTTCAGGTTATGGCCGCACCGCTTTTTCCATTCAAGGAATGGGTCATGTATGTTCCGAGCTGGCAGGAAGTGGCCACCACCATTCTTCCCATTGCCTATGGTATTATCCTCATTTCATTGTCATACCGGTATCTGCCGGTATTCCCCCAGGAAAAGGAACTCAATTCGGCCGGGCAGTCGGGCCGGTAGCGGAAAGGAGATTGTATTATGTTTCCGTTTACTTTTGAATGGACATGGACCCTGGACCGGTTGATCTTCATGGGTGCATTCGGGTTTGTCCTGTCCATCATCGGAGCAGGCATAGCATACGCTGTTGTCAAATCCGTCATGGATACCCTGCAGGAAAAGAACGGCGAGGATCACGGCGGCCATTAAAGCTGTCGGCTCGAATTCCAGCCACAACCATCATTATCAATCCTTTAGCGTTGTCATGCCCGGGTGGTGCGACAACGCTTTGTTTTTTACAGGTTAAACCATGGACGACATCGTCATTACCGGTGGAAAACCGCTGACAGGAGAAGCCGTCGTCAGCGGGGCCAAGAACGCGGCTCTTCCTATCCTGGCGGCCACCCTTCTGACCGGCGGCCGGTTCCAGTTCGACAATGTCCCGGTACTGCGGGATATCAACAGCATCCAGAGCCTGCTGACGCTCATGGGCGCCGATCTCCGGCGGGAAGGGCATACCATGTTCGTCGATACCGGCAACCTCAGCCAGTATGAAGCGCCCTATGAGGAAGTCCGGAAAATGCGCGCCTCCATTCTGGTGCTCGGGCCGCTTCTGGCGCGCATGGGCCGGGCCCGGGTCTCGCTGCCCGGCGGATGCGCCATCGGCGCCCGGCCCATTGATCAGCACCTGAAGGGGTTGACGGTTCTTGGCGCCGACATTTCCCTTGAACACGGTTATGTGGAAGCCACCGCCGACCGGCTCACCGGCGGAGAAATCTATTTCGATATTCCCACGGTCACCGGAACGGAAAACATCATGATGGCGGCTGTTCTTGCGGAAGGGGTCACCATCCTGCGCAACGCGGCCCGGGAGCCGGAAATCACGGCTCTGGCCGACGTGCTTAACCGGATGGGCGCCGACATCGAGGGCGCCGGCAGCGCCATGATCACCATCCGGGGAGTGAAAACCCTCACGCCCGTTACCGCCGCGATTATCCCGGACCGAATCGAGGCCGGCACGTTTATGGTGGCCGCGGCCCTGACAGGCGGGGACATTCATATCCATCATTGCGATCCCTCTCACCTCAAGGCGCTCTCGCACAAACTCGAACAGGCCGGCGCCGGCATCTCCATCAACGGCCATCGGATCCGGGTTCAAGGCGGCGACATCATTGGGAGTCAGGATGTGAAAACCATGCCCTATCCGGGATTCCCCACGGATATGCAGGCCCAGTTCATGGTGCTCATGTCGGTGGCGGCGGGTTTTTCCGTGATTTCCGAATCGATTTTCGAAAACCGCTTCATCCATGTCAGCGAGTTGCAGCGCATGGGCGCGGACATTACCATCTCCGGCAGTCATGCCATGATCAAGGGCGTGCCTCACCTTTCCGGCGCGCCGGTCATGGCCTCGGATCTGCGGGCCTCGGCGTGTTTGATCCTGGCCGGCCTGGCGGCCAGAGGGACTACCCGCATCAGCCGGGTCTATCACCTGGACCGCGGTTATGAAGCCCTGGAAAAAAAATTCGCCGCCCTGGGCGCCGATATCGCCCGGGTCCCGGCCCGGGAAACGCCCTGACAACCATATCAAACGCCATAATGCGTTAATTTTGAGCAGGATCGTGGATTTTGAGGGAAGCGAAACATTCAACGCGTTATGCCGCAATCAAGGGTTACGATAAAGCTCATTAAAGGGGAAAGGGATGCCCGCACCGCCGCCCGATGCCATTCCCGCACACGACAGGCCGGCGTATTTCCGGCCGGTTATTCCCCTTTTGTTTGCCCTGATGGCCGGAATACTGGGAGCCCGCTTTGGACCGGCATGGGGATTATGGATAGCGGGACCAACGGGCGTCACAGCGCTCGGAGCGGCGGTCTACGCGCTCATCTGGAATAAACCTGCCAAAATCGCCCCCCTGCTCCTGTTTGCCTGCCTCGGTTATTTCCTGCTGTTCACCTGGAACGCTGAAAAGCGCTTTGCCGATCATGTGTCCCATTATATCGAAACCCGATCCCACCATATCATCGGCACCATCGTCGAATCCCCCATGGCCTCGCGCTTCCGCCAGACCTGCTTTATCGACGACCTGGAAATCACGCCGGCCAAACGCGAGCCGTATCAGCCCGTGCGCGGCAAAATCCGCGTCAGCATCTACGGCACTCAGCCCCAGGTGAAATCGGGAGATCGCATCGCGTTTTTCTCGGAAATCCGGCCCTTTACCAATTTTAAAAATCCAGGCGCTTTTGATTACCGGCAACACATGGCAGACCGAGGCATCTGGGGAACCACCTACACCGCCACTCACAAGCTATCCATCCACGCCGATGCATCAAAAGCCGGGCTCAATCCGGTGGAAGCCCTCCGGGACAGGCTGGCCGGACAAATCGCCCGGGCCGCGGACGGCGACAGCAGGGCCCTTCTCATGGCTCTGCTCCTGGGAGAACGCCGCCGGATAACGGATGAACTCCGGGAAGCTTTCAATCGAGCCGGTGTAAGCCATATTCTGGCCATTTCCGGACTGCATGTGGGAATCGTAGCAACGACCGCGTTTTTCGGTTTCAAGTGGCTGCTTTCGTTTGCCACACCCCTGCTTTTTCTGGGATGGAGCCGAAAAGGAGCCGCCCTGCTGGCCATCGGACCGGTGATATTTTACGGCCTGCTGGCCGGCATGTCGCCCTCCACCCAGCGGGCCGTCATCATGATATCGATCTTTTTGATGACGTTTCTGCTGGAAAAAGACCATGACATTTTCAATACCCTGGCCGCTGCCGGGCTGATTATTCTCACCATAAATCCCCCGGCCCTGTTTTCCGTCTCATTTCAACTGTCGTTTGCTGCGGTCCTGTCGATTCTTTACGGCCTTGAAAAAACCGCCAAGGGGCAACAGGGTCTCATGGCCCGTGTGCCGGGTCCCCTGAGACCAATCCTCGGCTTTACATGGGTCACCTGCCTGGCCATTATCGGCACGGCGCCGGTGATCATGCATTATTTCAACCAGCTTCCGGTATTCGGCATTTTATCCAACCTGATCATTGTTCCACTGATTGGATTCATCAGCGTGCCGACGGGCCTGCTTTCCATTGCGGCATTAAATCCGGTCAACGCGGACGCCGCCGTGCTGGGGCTGCGACTGAGCGCATGGTTTCTCGATGTGTCTGTGGGAATCATTGATTTGATCGCGCGGTGTCCGTTTTCGGCCATCAAAACCGTCACGCCATCCCTTCTGGAAATCATATGCTATTACATGCTGTTATGGTGTCTGTTGAATCTGCGACGGCCAACCGATGCATCTCTGCAATTACAGGCGCCGCCTCCGGGCACGGCCGGAATGGGATCGGACCCGACCTGGCGTCATAACTGGTTATCCGGCCGCAATCGCGTTTTTCCGGTTATTGCATTGACTCTTATGCTGGCGGCGGGAAATACGGCCTACTGGCTTCACAAACGATTCTTCGATGACTCGCTTCGGGTGACGGTCCTGGATGTGGGCCAGGGAAGCGCGGCGCTTCTGGAACTGCCCCGGGGGGCCTGCGTTCTGATCGACGGCGGGGGATTTTCGGACAATACGGTGTTTGACCTGGGCCGATGGGTCCTGGCCCCGTATCTGTGGCGCAACAAGATCCGGACCGTGGATGCGGTCATTCTTTCCCATCCGGATGCCGATCATGTCAACGGTCTGGTTTATATTTTAACGCATTTCCGGGTGGGCCGCATCTTCAGCACCCACGAGCCCGGGGATCATGATGAATACCGGAAATTTGCGGATTTGATCAGGGAGAAAAATATTTTTCATCCGGATTTCCAGGACCTTTCCCGATCCTTTATCATCAACGGCGTCGCGTTTGACGTCCTTTCTCCGCCAGTCAATTTCATGGATCCGGACGTCGATGCGCCGTGGCGCAATTCCAACAACAATTCCCTGGTGCTCCGGATCACCCACGGGAACCAGGCCATCCTTTTTCCCGGCGATATCATGGCCGATGCGGAAAGGGAACTGATCGCCATGCACCCGCAGGAACTTAAAAGCGCTGTTCTTGTGGCGCCCCACCACGGCAGCCGGACATCGAGCACCGCCGGGTTCCTGGACGCGGTCAATCCCCGGGCCGTGATTATATCCTCCGGTCGCCCGGACACCTTCCCGGCGCCCGAAGTCCTGGAACAATATGAACACCGGGCGCTTCCCATACTGCGCACCGACTCCCACGGAGCGGTTCGCATCACCTCCGACGGCCGGCGGCTGACCTGCAAACCCATGGTGGGAAAACCATTGATCCTTCGGTCCGATCCGGCCTACATGGAAATCGATCCCTTGCGGTAATCGGTCCGGCCGATCAAGGCGTTGATCAGCACGGGCCGGCCCGCGCGGCTTTCCTGTTTGGCCCGCTCCAGAACCGGCGCGATGCCGGCGTTGCCGTCGATGAGGTATCCCCTTGCATCAAGGGCCTCGGCCATTTCATGATACCGGTTATATCGAAGAACCGAGCCGACATCATCCCCCAGGATCACCGATTGGTCCCGGGCGATCTGGGTCCAGCCCGCGTCGTTTCCGATCACGGTGATCACCGGCAGGTTGTGTCGGACAAAACTATCCTGTTCTATCAGGCCATATCCCGATGCCCCGTCACCGTAAAGCAGCCAGACGTCGGCTTCCGGCCGCACCAGCTTGGCCCCCAGGGCGAATCCGGCGCCTACTCCCAGGGTGCCGTACACACCGGGATCGAGCCAGGAAAGAGGAGACCGCGGCCGAAGGATATAGGATGCCGTGGCCACGAAATCGCCGCCGTCGCCCACAACAACGCTGTCATCCTCTAATGCCGCATCAACAGATCGGCACAGGAAAAGCGGGTTGGCGTATTCCGTATCCGCGGCCGCAAACGCGGTGATTTTTCCCTCGCCCTCTTGTTCCAGGATCTTCAGCCGGTTCAGCCATTCCGAAAGACGATGCGGCTCCAGCCGGACCTGATGGGTTAAGGCCAGCAGAAACGTGCCCGGGTCCGCTGTTACGGAAAGGTTCGGCTTCCGGTTTTTCTTCAGATCCCCGGCGCTCCGGTTGACGGCGATATAGAAGGCTTTTTTTCCGATGCTTTTGCCGTAGTTGAGGCGAAAATCACAGGGCATTCCGGCAATCAGCACCAGATCGGCCTCTTTCAGTGCCTTTGTCCGTCCGTGCTTGAACTGCATGGGGTGGCCGCCCCCCAGAAGGCCGCGGGCCATGCCGGCCAGATAAACCGGCATGTTGAAATCCGCCATGCTCCGGGCGAGTTGATCCGCATGATCCACCCGGAGCATGGTCTGACTGCCGATGATCATCACCGGTCTTTTGGCGGACCGGATCCGATCCCCGACGGTTGCCACGGCCTCGGCATCCACAATAAACGGTTCAATGGATTCCGCCCGGGCCAGGTCAAGGCTTTTGGGAGAACAGGCGAACATCTTGTCCACATGTCGGCGCAGGTACCACTGAATGGCGCGTTCCCGGATATTTCCGGGTTTGCCGATTTCCCTGGCATACCACGCCCGCACCAGCTCCGGATCATAGAGCAGATCCACGGGGCATTCCACAAACACCGGACCGGGTACGCCGGAAACCGCGGCATCAAACGCCTCCTCCAGAACCGGCGCGATATCACAGTCCCGGCGGACGGCGGCCGACCATTTTGTCAGGGTTTTAAAAAGACCGATCTGGTCGATATCCTGGAGTGCCCCCCTGCCCTTTAATGCCGTGGCCGGAGCGCCGCCGATGAGCACCAGGGGCGACTGAGCCATCTGGGCGTTTTTGACGGCGGTAACGGCATTGGTAACCCCTGGTCCGGCGGTCACGGCGGCGACTCCGGGAACCCCGGTGAGCCGGGACACGGCATCGGCCGCAAACACCGCCGTGGGTTCCTGGCGCACATCGATCACCCGGATGCCATGTTTTTTTGCCTCCACCAGAATCGGAGAAATATGCCCGCCGCAAAGGGTAAACAGAAATTTCACCCCCTGATTACGCAGCACCCGTGCGATCTGCTCACCTCCGTTCATCATGCCGTCTCCTTTCCGGAACGTGATAAAAATCTCTTTTTGGCCGCATGGCAATGCACCGGTAAAAATCCGGCGTTTCCCGAAGCAGATCAGCTCCCATCCCGGATCACTTTGGTCAGTTCCTTCACATCGGTGATGGGGCGATCGCAGGCAAAATCCCGGCACACATAGGCCGTGGCTTTTCCATCTACCGGCTCTAAGGATCCGGTAAAAGGAGCGATGTCGGCAAGACTTTCCGCGTCCCGGGACGACTTGTAAAGCACCACCTGATGAGGGTCAAACCCATCATCCAGAGCTGTTTTCATCTGCTCCAGGAAAGCGTCTTGCGGATCTCCCGTCAGTACAACATCCAGGTGACGGCCCAAAGCAAAATCCACGCCCACAAGAAATTGGGTATAACCCGGTGGATGCGCACCCACCGACCCGGCCACGCTGCGAACCAGCACATCGGCCTGGTCCGCCCACGGGGTCCGGCCTGTCATGCGCGACAACTGGAGCAGATTGAGCAAGGCCATGGAATTGGCCGAGGGAATGGCTCCGTCATAAAGGGATTTGGGGCGAACCGGCAAATCCCGGCTGGCGGCCGCGGTCAGAAAGAACCCGCCATTGACGGGGTCCCAGAAATCGGACATCATCCGCTCCTGCAGGCGCACCGCCCAGGCCAGGTAGTCCGGATCAAAGGTGGTCCGGTACAGCTCGCAAAGTCCCCGGATCATAAAGGCGTAGTCGTCGGCATGCGCCGATATTCCGGCTTCTTCGTCCCGGTACCGATGGAGCAGGCGGCCGTCCGGGTCTTGCATGCGGGCTTGAATGAATCCGGCGGCGTTTTGCGCGGCTTTCGTGTATTCGGGTCGTTTCAGCACCCGGCCGCCGAGAGCCAGGGCCGAAATCATAAGACCGTTCCAGTCGGTGAGAATTTTATCATCTTTTAAGGGATGGATCCGCTGCCGGCGGTAATCAAACAGTTTCCGGCGCGCCGCTTCCCACCGGGATGCCGCCTCAGACTCGTGCAGGCCGGTTTTGGCGGCCCATTCGGCGGGCGATGTTGTCAGATGGGGGATATTGGCTCCGGTTTTCTGTTTTGTGGCCTCATCAGCGAAATTTCCCTCCGGGGTCAGGTTGAATAAATCCGCCCACAACGGGCCTTGGTCCGGTCCCAGCACCTGGATGAATTCGGATCGGCTCCAGACGTAAAATTTTCCTTCCTCGCCTTCGCTGTCGGCGTCTTCCGCCGCGTAAAACCCGCCTGACTCATCGGTCATGTCCCGGAGCACATAGGTGAAAATCTCTTGGGCGGTGTGAGCGAAAAACGGATCACCGGTGATCTGAAATGTTTCCAGAAACGCGATGGCCATCAGCGCCTGGTCGTAGAGCATTTTTTCAAAATGGGGAAGCAGCCAGCGGGCATCGGTTGCGTAGCGGTGAAAGCCGAAGCCCACATGGTCCCAGATACCGCCCCGGCGCATGGCGGAAAGGGTGTGGCGCACCATGTTCAAGGCGTTTTCATCGCCGGTGCGGTGATAATGCCGCAGCAGAAAGCCGAACCGGTGGGGCGTGGGGAACTTGGGAGCGGGATCAAACCCGCCATGAACGGAATCATAAGACGTCCGGATCATTTCATAGGCTCGATTGAGGATTGGTTCGCCCACGGCATCCGCCTGCCGCAGAGAAAAGGCCCCCTCCAGATGACTGGCGATGCTGTCGGCGGCATCCATGGCCTTAGCCCGCTCCTGGTTCCAGAGATGTTTGACCTGCCGGCAAAGGTCAATGAGGCCGCCCTGTCCGAACCGGCCGCCTCTGGGGATATACGTTCCGGCAAAAAACGGCTTTTTATCGGGCGTCATGAGGATGGTCAGGGGCCAGCCGCCCCGGCCGGTAAGCATCTGGCAGACGGTCATGTAGACGGCATCCACATCGGGGCGTTCCTCCCGGTCCACCTTTACGGGGATGAAGGCCTCGTTGATATAGCCGGCGGCTTCTTCGTCCTCAAACGACTCTTTCTCCATGACATGACACCAGTGACAAGTGGCATATCCGACGGAAAGAAACACCGGCTTGTCCAGCCGGGCGGCTTTTTCAAAGACTTCCTCGGACCAGGGATGCCAGTCCACGGGATTGCGGGCGTGCTGGATTAAATAGGGACTTTTTTCATGGATCAGCCGGTTGGGTTTCATAGACCGTATCTCCTGTCGCTATATTGTTTATATGTCTTGTAACAACATAGGACCGAAAAGGATGAAACGCAACCAGAGAGCAGTTTGAAATGGCCCCGGAAAACCCTTCCAATTCCCAGGAGCCCGGGGGCATCGGAAGCGCTTTACAGGACACGGCGCCGGAAAGTTCCGGATAATTTTTTTAGGATGCCATGCGTTCTGAAGTCGTCTCACCGTTTTTGGCGTGAATCAAGGTCCAGTAACCGAACAAATTGACCTGGGATAAAGAGATCACATTCAAGGCCGTGCTGTCGATAAACGGTTCCAGGGGAAAATGGGGGCGGAAACCAATGACGTTTTCAAACGGCGTCAATATTTTCTCCACCATTTTCGGCAGCAGATGACTGTTGCTGAAATGGTTGAGAATAAAAATATCCCCGCCCGGCTTGCATACCCGCTTTATCTCGGCGGTCATGGAATGCGGATCCGGCACCACCGAGGCCACATACATGGCGGCTACCTTGTCAAAGGTATTGTCCGGAAAACACAATTTCTGTGCGTCCATCTGGGAAAGACAGACATTGCGGGCATTGGATTGGTCAATGACCTGACGGGCCACGGCCAGCATATCCGGCGAAATGTCAATCCCCACGACAAAGGTGTCCTTGGGATAAAAATTTAATGACAGTCCCGTTCCAATGCCCACGTCAAGAGTGAGATCTCCAGGCTGGCAGTTCATATACCGAACCACCTGGCGGCGGCCCTGCTCAAAAATTTTGCCAAAAAACCGGTTATAATTTCGCGCATACCGGCGATATGCGTTCAATATGGAAGCTTCATCCATAAGTGAGACTCCGTTGGATTCCAACTACCTGATATTTTAAAGATACAGATACTATAATGTTTTCAAATCCAAACACCATGCGATTTTGATACAGTCAAAAAAAGAAAGATATACGTCAAATAAGGGATATGTCAAGCCAATAAAAAATTCGAAATCAATCATCGCCGCAATTTTCTTCTGTTCTTGTGTTTGACAAAACCGGTTGCATCATCTATTAAAATTTCGGTTAACAACTCACATTTTTCGACACGCCACACAGGAGGGTTTTATGACATATGAATCCGTAATGATTGAAATCCAGGATGCCGTCGCGATATTGACCATCAATCGCCCGAAATCGTTGAATGCGCTCAACGCGGCGCTGCTGAAGGAGCTTTTCCGGGCCGTGGAAGAAATCGAACAAAATGAGAGTATCCGTGCCCTGGTCATCACGGGGAGCGGGGAAAAAGCCTTTGTAGCCGGCGCTGACATCACTGAGCTGGCCCGGTTCAATGCCCTGGAGGCAAAACATTTTGCGGCTTTCGGCCACCGGTTCATGAGCGCCCTGCAGAAACTGCCGGTTCCCGTTGTGGCGGCGGTGAACGGATTTGCTTTGGGAGGCGGTCTGGAACTCGCCCTTTCCTGCGATTTCATCTATGCCTCGGAAAACGCGAAATTCGGGCTTCCGGAAATCACTCTGGGTCTGATTCCCGGATTCGGGGGGACCCAGCGTCTGGCCCGCCTCATCGGGAAAAACAAGGCCAAAGAACTGATCTTTACCGGCACAATGATCTCCGCTAAAGACGCCGCTGAAATGGGCATCGTCAACCGGGTGCTCGCCCCCGACCAGCTCATGGTCGAGGCCATGAAAACCGCCGTCAATATGGCCGCCAAGGGGCGCGCTTCTCTCAATGCCGCCAAGCACGCCGTCAATTACGGTACGCAAGTGGATCTGGCTTCCGGTTGCCAAATTGAAATCGACGCCTTTGCCCTTTGTTTTGCCAGCAGCGATGCGGCCGAAGGAACCCGCGCGTTTCTGGAAAAACGAAAACCCGTATTTGAGGGCCGGCTGACGGGATGACCCTTGGCCGCATGTTTCTGTTTTTCTCGTTTTTTTGCTTGACACAGGACGGTTCAAGGGGTTAATTGAATAAATCTTTTTAAATTTGACGGTTATAAATCTGAACTATACCCAATGATAAATTAATCATGGCATCCTACTGTCAAGTTGCGTTTCAGGGCGGCTGTTACTTTTTTCAATAGTCTTCCCATGGACCGCTGATAATCTGATTTGTGAAACGCTTGTGTTTCAGCCATGGGGAGACGGCCCAACGGATGCCCATGGCTTTTCTTTTTCAAGCCTTGGCACCCAACCTCGTGCGGCAATTTTTACCCGCCACCCGCCGCTCCCTTCGGTTAAACGCCCACCGCGTGGATCGTTACCATTTTTAAGGGGGAACCTGAGAAATGATCTACAACATCGAATATGAGACCATGCCCCGTGAAGCGCTGGAGGCCATCCAGCTGAAACGGCTGCAGGCCGTTCTCGCAAAAGTTTACGCCACGGTGCCCTTTTACCGGAAGAAATTTGACGAGGCCGGCATTCTTCCCGGCGATATCAAACGCCTGGAGGATCTCAATTCCGTTCCGTTTACCATCAAGCAAGACTTAAGAGATAATTATCCATTCGGTATGTTTGCCGTGCCCATGGATAATGTGGTGCGCATCCATGCCTCCTCCGGAACCACCGGACAGCCGACGGTGGTGGGTTATACGGCCAGGGACATCAATACCTGGGCCGAACTCATGGCAAGGGCTCTTTCCGCGGGCGGCGCCTGTCGGGGCGACATCATCCATAACGCATACGGATACGGTCTTTTCACCGGCGGTCTGGGGGTGCATTATGGGGCCGAAAAACTGGGGGCATCGGTCATTCCGGTTTCCGGCGGAAACACCAAACGTCAGATCACCATCATGAAGGACTTCAAACCCACCATCCTGACCGCCACGCCGTCGTATTCCCTCCATCTGGCCGAGGCGGCGGATGAAATGGGAGTATCGTTTGCCGACCTGCATTTCAAGTCCGGCATTTTCGGCGCCGAGCCCTGGTCCGAGGATATGCGCCAGGAAATCGAACGCAAACTTCACTTACACGCCATCGACATCTACGGCTTAAGCGAGGTGATCGGGCCGGGGGTATCCATCGAATGTCTGGAGGCCAAAAACGGCCTTCACATTTTCGAAGATCATTTCATCCCGGAAATCATTGATCCCGACACGGGAGAACCTCTCCCCTACGGAGAAACCGGGGAGCTCGTCATCACTTCCATTACCAAGGAAGCCTTTCCGGTCATCCGCTATCGCACCCGGGATATTACCTCGCTGAATCCGGAGCCCTGCGTGTGCGGAAGAACCCATGCCCGAATGAAAAAGGTAAGCGGACGCACCGACGACATGCTTATCATCCGGGGGGTTAATGTCTTTCCCTCGCAAATCGAAAGCATCCTCATGCAGGTGGAGGGCGTAGAGCCGCATTACCAGCTTATTGTTGAACGCCAGGATAATCTCGACACTTTGACCGTGATGGTTGAAGTGGGAGAAAAGATGTTTTCCGACGAGGTCAAGTCCCTTCAGCGCGCAGGAGATAAAATCGCGGCGGAAATCAAAGACTATCTGGGAGTCACGGCAAAAGTCAGGCTGGTTGAACCCAAAACCATTCAGCGGAGCGAAGGCAAGGCGGCCCGGGTCATTGATAAACGCAAAATCTGATCCCTGTCATTCCGGGGGCGCCCAGAACACCATCGTATTGTTTTAAGGAGGAATCCTCATGCAGGCGGAACAAATATCCATTTTTCTCGAAAACAGAGCCGGACGTCTCTCCGATGTTACGGGCATACTGACCGATGCCGACGTCAACATCCGGGCGCTGGCACTGGCGGATACGTCCGACTTCGGTGTATTGCGCCTCATTGTCGATAACAATGAAAAAGCCGAACAGGCCCTCAAAAACGGAGGCTTCACGGTACGAAAAACGCCGGTGGTTGCCGTGGGAGTGGACGACCGCCCCGGAGGACTTCATAATATACTGGAAATACTTAAAAAAAATGGGATCAATGTGGAATACATGTATGCCTTTGTCCAACAAAGCGGAAACAAAGCCATCATGATTTTCAAATTCGATCACCCGGAGGAAGCCATCCGTACCCTGGAGAAAAACCAGATGACCGTGATCAACGGGGCAGACCTTTACACGCTCTGACGCTGACCGGCATTCTTTCGGAACAATACGGACGGCCGTTTTGCGATATGTCCGGATCCATAAGACCGGGCATTTGGCGTTGCTTTTGATATAAAATCAATAGCATTAGCGCACTGATACGATTTGATACGATCCGGCGTTTGATCCGGTCCGGATGTTCTGGCGCCCCATGATGGCCATCAACCTAAAATGTAGGAGGAAGTGTCATGAAGATCACCACCCGTCATCGTCCGCTCCTGGCCGCCGCTGTTTTCATTCTGGCTGCCTGTTTGATTCTACCGGCATCCGCCTTGTCCGAATCGGCAAAACCGCCTTACAAAATCGGCGGTATTTTTGCCATCACCGGACCCCAGAGCTTTTTGGGGGATCCGGAGAAAAAATCCATGGAACTCGCCGTTGAACAGATCAACCAGGCCGGCGGTGTTGACGGCCGTATGCTGGAAGCATTCATTTATGATACCGAGGGTGATCCGTCAAAAGCCCTCAATTCCGCCAACCGGCTGATCAGCCGTGATAATGTCATCGCCATTCTGGGCCCCAGCACAACGCCCACGACCATGGCCGTCAAGCCCCTGGTGGAGCGCTCCCAAATCCCTTTCATCAGCTGCGCCGCCGGCAACATCATCGTCTCTCCGGTAAATCCATGGGTGTTCAAGACGGCCCAGAGCGATACCCTGGCTGTGGCCGCCATTTACGCCCATATACAATCTGAAAATATCAAAAATATCGGCATCATCACCGTTTCCAATGCTTTTGGCGAAAGCGGCAGGGACCAGCTTGTGGCCCAGGCGGAACAATTCGGACTGACCATCGTGCGGGCCGACACCTACGGCGCCGGGGACACGGACATGACGGCCCAGTTGACCCGGATCATGCGGGAAAAACCCGAAGCCATCGTCTGCTGGGGAACCAACCCCGGGCCGGCCGTTATTGCAAAAAACATCAAGCAACTGGAAATCGCCGTCCCTCTCTACCAGAGCCACGGAGTGGCGTCCCCCAAATTCATCGAACTTGCCGGTGACGCCGCCGAAGGCATTCTGCTGCCCACCGGCAAAATTCTGGTGGCGGACCTTCTGCCCGAGGAAGATCCGCAAAAAAAGGTATTAATCGATTACATCTCCACCTATGAAAAAAAATTTGACACCCCGGTATCCGGTTTCGGCGGATATGCCTATGACGCGGTCAACATCCTGGCCAAAGCCATGGAAGGCGCCAACGGCGACAAGAAAAAAATCCGGGACGGAATTGAAAACCTGAAAGGCCATGTCGGCATTTCCGGAGTTTTTAATTTCAGTGAAACCGACCACAACGGTCTGTCCCCGGATGCCTTTGTGATGGTTCGGATTAAAAACGGGACCTGGGAACTGGTCGACTAAAACGCCATGCAGGAATTTCTCCAGTACTTATTTTCGGGGATTACCAACGGCGCCATCTATGCCGTCATCGCCATTGGCTTTTCCCTGCTTTACCGTTCCACGGACCTGATCAATTTCGCCCACGGCGAATTCGTAATGCTGGGCGCCCTGTCCATGGTCACCCTGACAGGGCTTGGATTTCCGGTTCTGCCGGCCATTGTTCTGGCGGTTTGCGGAGGGGCAATCGCCGGGCTGCTTTTTGAGCGTCTGGCCATCCGTACCGTTCGGTATCCGGAACCCATCGTGCTGATCATTATTACCGTGGGAGCGTCAATTTTTCTCCGGGGGGTGGGGATGCTGCTATGGGGCAAGGACGCCCACAGCATCCCCCCTTTTTCGTCCCATCCGCCCATTGATATCGGCGGCGCCAAGCTTTTGGCCCAAAGTGTCTGGATCCTGGTGATCGCTTTGCTTGCCGTGGGCTGTCTGCATCTTTTCTTTAAAAAAACCCTGACCGGGAAAGCCATGACGGCATGCGCCATCAGCAAGCGCGCCGCCTGGATTGTGGGGATTCCCTCCAAGGTCATGGTAATGTTGGCCTTTGCCCTGAGCACGGGCATGGGCGCTCTGGCCGGCGCCATCATCGCGCCTATCACCATGAGCAGTTATGACATGGGCACCATGCTTGGCCTGAAAGGGTTCTGCGCGGCCATGCTGGGCGGCATCGGCAGTCTCTGGGGGTCGGTTATCGGCGGATTCCTCCTTGGCATACTGGAAGCCTTCGGGGTCGGATTCGTCACCTCCGGTCTGAAAGACGCCATCGCCTTTCTGCTGCTGCTGCTAATCCTTTATGTCCGGCCCGGCGGCATTATCAGCGCCGCGGAAGTCAAGCGTTTTTAGACCCCATGAATTCGCCCACCATCCGCCATATCATTTATTACAGCCTGTTCGCTCTGACGGTAATTATTTGCGGAAAAACGGTTGAAAACGCTTATTATCTCCAGGTTCTGACGTTTATCGGCATCAATACCCTGCTGGCGGTCTCATTGAACATGCTCATGGGATATGCCGGCCAGATCTCTTTAGGACATGCCGCGTTTTTCGGCATCGGCGCCTATACCACCGCCATTCTGACGGTCCATTGGGGTCTTTCGCCATGGACGGCCCTGCCCGCGGCCATTGGAGCGGCCATCCTTATCGCGTTTCTGGTGGGCATGCCGACCCTGAAACTCTCGGGGTATTATCTGGCCATGGGGACCCTGGGTTTTGGTATGATCGTCCATATTCTGTTTCGGGAATGGAGCAGCGTAACCGGCGGGGCCTCGGGCTTCGTGGGAATCCCGCCTCTGGAACTCGGCCCCGTCAGCTTCATCTCCGGTGAAAACTACTTCTATCTCGTCTGGGGCACCGTCTTATTTATCCTGATTCTCTGCCGACGGATTATTGATTCCAGAATCGGACGCGCCCTGCGGGCCATTCACGACGGGGAAAAAGCGGCCGCTGCCGTAGGGGTAAACACCGGAAGACTCAAACTTCAGATCTTTGTTTTCAGTGCGGCCGTGGCCGCCCTGGCCGGTTTTCTCTACGCGCATTTCGTCTATTTCATCAGTCCGGGAACCTTTGACTTTATTACCTCGGTTCGCATCGTTACCATGGTGGTCATCGGTGGAATGGCCAGTATCTGGGGGTCGATCCTGGGGGCGTCTCTTTTGACCCTGTTGCCGGAATGGCTCCACGCGTTTTCGGAATTCGAAATGATCGTTTATGGATTGATTCTCATGCTGGTCATGATCTTTCTGCCCCGGGGGCTGACGCGCGGTATAGTTGCCCTGTTCGAGCGTTTCCGGAGGCCTGATGAACGCTGAAAAACCCCTTCTGGCCATCAATTCGGTATCAAAATCGTTCGGAGGAGTCCGGGCCCTTGCCGATATCACGTTTTCATTGAATGCCGGCACCATTACCGGTCTGATCGGTCCCAACGGCGCCGGCAAAACCACCCTGTTCAATCTGATCACCGGCGTATTCCCCGCCGATAGCGGAGAAATGCATTTTGACGGCCAGCCGATGACCCGCCAGCCCGTGCACGAACGGGTAAGATGGGGCATCGCCCGGACATTCCAGAATGTCGAGTTGTTTGAAAGCATGACCGTGCTGGAAAATATCCTCGTGGGCCGGCATACGCGCATCCACTATGGTATGCTGGCCAGCATGATCCGTAACCCCGGCGTTTATCGGAAAGAAAAAACGGCTGTGGGAAAAGCCCTTGATCTGCTCGATTTCGTCGGTCTGCGGGAATATGCCTACCGGCAAAGCGGGGATCTGGCCTTTGGCTGGCAGCGGCTTCTGGAACTCGGCCGGGCCCTGGCATCCCGGCCCCGCCTGCTGCTTCTGGACGAGCCGGCTGCCGGGCTTAATATCGTTGAAACCATGCAACTGGGAGAACTGATCAAAAAAATACGGAATCAGGGAATCACCATTCTCCTGGTGGAGCATGATATGAGTCTTACCATGGATGTTTCCGACCGGATTATCGTACTGGATCAGGGCCAAAAGATCGCGGAAGGATCCCCCCGGGAAATCCAGGAAAACAAGGCGGTCATGAAAGCCTATCTCGGTGAATCACGACGGGATTCATAAAAAAACATGCTGCGCATCCGAAATTTAAAATGTTATTATGGACGGATCATGGCGGTCAAGGGAATCAGTCTGTCCGTCGGCCAGGGTCAGATCACCACGCTCATCGGCGCCAACGGATCGGGGAAAAGCACCCTGCTGGAGGCCGTTTGCGGACTTCTGCCGCACTGGGAAGGCGACATCCAGTTTGAGGGGGAATCCCTGAAAGGATGCGATCCCCCCTCGGTAGTGAAAAAGGGAATCAGCATGGTGCCCGAAGGCCGGTTGATCTTCCCTCCCTTGAGCGTCCTGGATAATTTGAAACTGGGGGCATACATTCTCTACCGGAAAAAAGAGTCCGCTGCCGCCCAGCGGGAGTTGGCCCACGTATTAGATTTGTTTCCCATTCTGCGGGAACGATCCGGCCAGGCCGCCGGCACCCTTTCCGGGGGCGAGCAGCAAATGCTGGCCATCGGCCGGGCCTTGATGGCCCGGCCGCGGCTGCTGCTGCTGGATGAACCTTCCATGGGCCTTGCGCCGCTGGTTGTTGAAAAGATTCTTGATATTCTCACCCGATTAAAAGACGAGGGAATTACCATTCTGCTGGTGGAACAAAACGCCCGGGCCGCCCTTCAGATTGCCGACCGCGGCTACGTTTTTGAAACCGGCACCGTGGTGTTGCAGGGGCCGGCCGCGGATCTTCTGGAAGACCAGGACGTCAAGCGGGCGTATCTGGGAAAAGATTATGGAGAATTTTACGATGGTAAACGATAATTTTGTTCAGATGAAGGCCGAAGAGCAGACGCAACTCCAGCTGGAGCGGCTTCAGAGCACCTTCAACCGGGCATACCGGAACGTGCCGTTTCACCGGGACCGGTTTACGGCCATGGGCATTGATGTTTCCCAGATTCAAGCCATAGAAGATATCATACTGCTGGAATTCATGGAGCGAAAGCATTTCAGCGAAAATTATCCCTACAACCTCTTTGCCGTACCCTTGCGCGATATCGTCCGGATTCACACCTCTCCCGGAACCGGGCATCATCTGACCGTCAGCGGCTACACGGCCCAGGATCTCAAAATCTGGGAAACGATTCTTTCCCGGGGATTGACCGCCGCGGAGGTAACCCCTCATGATATTTTGCAAATTTGCGTTCATCAGGGCTTGTCCAACTGGGGCCGGGACTACAAACAGGGAGCCGAGGCGTTAGAAGCCGGGGTGATTCCCAATACGCAGCTCTCCGTGGAAAAAAACCTGATGATACTGCGGGATTATAAAACATCCGCCCTGGTGACCACCCCGGCGGCGGCCCGGCACCTGGCGGCCCACATTTACGAAAACAACATCAACATCAACACCCTGGCCTTGAAAACTCTGATTTTAGCCGGTGAAACCCTGGAAGCAACTTTCCGGCGCCACCTGGAAGAAAACCTGCATGTCACCACCTGGCAGCATTACGGACTCAGCGAGATTCCGGGACCGGCCATTGCGTTCGAGTGCGAGCATCATGCAGGGCTCCATATCAATGAAGACCATTTTTTCCCTGAAATCATCGATCCGGCAACCGGGCGGGTGCTGGATCATGGCGCATTCGGGGAGCTTGTCCTGACCACTTTGACCACCCGGGCCTTTCCCCTGATCCGTTTTCGAACCGGAGACCGGGCCCGGATACTCACGGATCCCTGCCCTTGCGGCAGGCGCTTGAAACGCATCGAATGGCACGGAGAGCGAACCGACGAACTGATTCAGGTGGACGGCATCAATTTGAATCGACACCGGATTCATGAACTTTTACATCAGGATTTCGCCGGCGCCTCGGAATCGGCCGAACTGGCGGTGTCGGAAAAAGACGGCAAAAAATGCCTTGAAACCTGGATTCCGCTCAATGACGCGCTTTTTTCAGACGAGATCAAAGGGCTTGAGCGGCTCATCAATCGGGCCGTCAACCGTCTGGAAGACGATCTCTGCGTTCCCGTAATCATCCACCTGAAGGAAAAAAAAGATCCCGATCACAGTCCCTGAAGCGTTGTGCATCCCTGCTGATTGGAATCGTTGGTTTGATCAGTTGACGGTTTCAAAGGACTCAATAATGACCTGCAAGCCGTCCGGTATTTCCGTCGGGGGCTCGGGCACAAGCTGATAAATAAACGCCACCCCTCTAAATTCAAAGTCCGCCTTCTCACCCACGGACAAATAATTGATCATGTCTTTCTGATCCTCTGTTCGTTCTTCCCCCGGACCCATCCAGCGACCCGGGGCCAGGGCCTCGTCACAACTCATGCATTCCCCCGTGAGAACAACCCGCTTCACATCCGCATCACCGATGTTTTGCACCTTGCCCCGTGCATCCACGACATACGCATGGGAACTGTCCTGGCGCAGAAAAAACTCCTGCTCGGTGACCATTACCTTGCCTTCCTTGGATTTTTCGCAGGCCAGAAGGCTCAGCGAGCCCATGATTATAAGCAAAAACAAACAGTAACGGTGATTCATGGTACCTCCCCTGTTTTTCTTGTCAAAAGGTTATGAAACCCGCGTCGGGATAAGCGATAATGCCATGAGCAAATCGCATCGTGTATGATTTTGATATATTAACAAAAATTTTAAGATAAGCAACGTGAATTCCGGTCTTTACGGCCCTTTTTTAGGCGCAAAACCTGGGACCTGTCTGAAAATACTTTTTTACCACCTGATAATATAGTGTATTTTCAAAATTCATACATCACTTTTTTCTTGCCTATGTCCTCGTATTCCTATATCGTATATCCCATATATTATCCTGATCATCGATTTAACGCGTTATATCGCGCCATTTCTGACCAAGGGGGATGCCATGAAAACCGTCACCGGTCTTATCTGCTGGTTCACCATATGCCTGCTCGCCGCTTCGCCCGGGTTCTCCCAATCCTACCGCTTGATTTACGAAGAAGGGTTTGAAAAAAAGACCGCCGACAATATCCCCGAAGGCTGGGAATTTAAAATTGATCCGAAAACAAAAGTTGAATACCTTTTTGACACTGCTGAAAAACACGGCGGGGATCAATCCTTTCTCATCAATGTTCTCCCGCCGGGCGGCAGGGCCACCTTTTCCAAAATGGATACGATCAAACAAATCCGGGGCGGGAAGAACTACGAAGTCAGCCTGTGGGTCAAGGCCAGGGATCTGGGATACAGCCCCAACTTCATTGCCCCGGCGTTTCGTTTCAATACTCAGCCGCGACTCCGGCCGGTACCCACCATGGATCTCATCTTCCTGATGAAGGGGGAAACCGGCTGGAAAAACCTGTCGCTGACCATCACCGCGCCCCCCGACGCCACGGAAATGAACCTTGATTTTGTTCTCACCAGGGGTACCCTCTGGATCGACGACATCCAGATCTTCCAAGTGGCTGAATAACGAACGATTAGACTGTTTTATTTTTTGGCGTCATTTCCATCATGATGAAGCTGCCAGAAGATGCCGTCGAATGACCTCTTGTCTATGGCGGCTGACATTCGCCTTATCGGCGAGATAGACCTCGACTGATCCATACCGGTCGCGAATATAGTCCAGCACCGCCTGTATGCATTCCCGCGGGGCGGTCAGATACGGATTGACCACGTCCGGATCCACACCATAGGACGCCATCAGTTCCGATATGCGCGGCAGCAGTCTGGCGATATAGATGTTGGAAAGCTGATGATCCGCGATCACGGTTTCCTCCGGGACTCCCAGCATCAGCAAAATCAAGGCCGCACATGTTCCGGTACGGTCCTTCCCGCCGGTGCAATGAAAGACCATGGGCATTCCTGCAGGGTCGGCCAGGCCATTGATAACCCGCCCCCACACCCCGGCGAACTTTTCCAGATTGCCGATATATCCCTTGAGCATGAAATCCGGGGTCAGCCAGTCCGTATCTCCTTTTTTAATGCGCTCCATGGCGGACACAAAGTCAAATTCCCCATGCACCACCGGCAGATGCACATAATCAATTCCCCCATCTTCGGGCAGCAGATTGGGGGCGTGGCGGACTTCGGCGTGGGTTCGAAAATCAAATACCCGGCCGATGCCCATATGCGTAAAAATCTCATGATCCCTGGGGGTCAGCCGGGAAAGCCCGTCTGCCCGAAAGACCCGGCCCCATTTCACCCGACGGCCGTCTGTGGTCCGATAACCGCCGATATCTCTGAAATTAACCGTGCCTTCCATCATCACCCGCCGTTCCGCGACCAACAGACGGGTGCCGTTGCCGTCATCGAGCCGATAATAATAGCGAACCGGCGCCGCAAGACCGGAAAGGGTCACACGCCCCGGTTCAACCTGGTCCGGCGATATCCATCGGATTGGATCTTCCGCCGACAGCCCGGCATGCACGGAAATGCCCGGTCGGACGGTTGCCGGTTCCCAGGAGATCTCCACGATATGATCTTCCGTCCGGTTGGCATCGGCGTCTTCCAACCGCATGAAATGAGCTTGATCCATCATAGGCCTTTCCAAAAACGATTTTATTTATGCATTGCGTTTACGGCCCGGCGGCCAGTACCCTTACCTGGTGATACTGCCGCCGGATGTTTTCTTCCTGAAACGGCATGGGACGGGTGACGCCTTCAAGCCAGACAATGATTCCATCATCATAATGGGGGCTGGCGGGATTGCCCGACTGGCCGCCGCAGCTGGTCAGAAACAACGGTTCCTCCAGGCTGAAATCCACCACCATGCGCATGACCGGGATCAACCAGACATCAAAATCATCGCCTTTGCGGTAGCCGGCCACATTCAGCGTATCGTAATTTCCGCCGGCGGGATACGGTCCGCGATCCGTGTATCCGCTCATCAGGCCAACGGCCCATTGTTTCCAGAAGGGCAGCATCGGTTTCATCCGGGTGGCCTGGGTCCGCCAATGATAGGTCAGCAATCGCCCCCAGGCCCACGTCTTGCGGTTTTTGCCGAGCCGTTTTTCGGTATGCGCGATGGTTTCGGCCAGAGTCTCGGCGATGATCCGGGCCTTTGTCTCCATGACCGGCGTGGAAACATCATCCCAGAACGGGCTGTCTTCCCGGCCCGGCAGGTGATCCTGATCCGCGCCGTAGATGGCCTGGATGGTAGAAATCAGGCTTTGCCACGCAATATCGTCTTCCGGTCCCAGTTCATCGGCGAACACCCGGTGGATAAAGACATGGCGAAACACCCCATAAACCGCGGCCCCTTTAGATTCCGGCGCCATTTCTCCGCCAAAATCGCGCAAAATGGCCAGTGCTTCACCGGCCGCGCTTTTCTTTTCATCCGGCAAGGAATGGACTTCCCGGCGGATCTCGTCGGACAGGGAGGAACGAAAAAGCAGATCTTTTAGTTTAGCCGCCAACGGATCATGGCGGTCGGCCTGCATCCGCACCGATGTTTCCCAGGTATGTTGATGATCATCGCCCAGAAGAGCCGCCATACGTTCCGCCCGGCCGGGACCGGCCCATGAGGAACTCAACCGCAGGGGATGCCCCGGAGGAAGGGTGCGATGATTGGCCGTTCCCAGATACCCGGCTTCCGGGTCTTTCACAAAAGGATGGTCTGCGGAATCCACAAATCCGATCCAGTCGCATTCTCCGGTCCAGCCCGGCACCGGCAACTGGCCGCTGGCGCCTTTTCGAAGGGGATAGGTTCCGCTGACCTGCCAGGCAATATGGTCCCGGTTGCCGTAAATGAAATTGAGCCCAAGGGAACGGATGCGGCGGATGGCCTGAAAAGCGCCTTTCATGTCGGTGGCCCGGTTTAACGCGAACATGGCCTCCATGGATCGGCCGGATTCTCCCAGGGCGGATCGCAGGGCCAGACCCAGGGAAGTGTTGATGGGCGGCGGCAGGGCGGCATGCCGCAATTTTTTCGCCAGGGCCGCGTTAAGAAGCGGACCGTTTCGGGTATGAACGATGGTGCGGACGACATCCGGGCCTCCCTTTACGGAAAATCGTTCCCTTCGTTCATCAACCGGAAGCCATTTGCCGTCATGAAGGTAGTGCGTCTGATCATTGACAACGGATAATTTTTCCAGAAACACATCCTGGGTATCGGCCATAACCATGGTCATGCCCCAGGCGATATGTCCGTTGTAGCCGGCGATGATCCCCGGGATACCCGCCACGGCCGCACCGGCCGCATCATATCCCGGCGATTTAAGATGAATCAGCATCCACACGGAAGGATGCTCATGGGCCAGGTGGGTGTCATTGGCGATGATGCTGGCGTTTTGTTTTGTCCGCTGGGGGGCAACGGCCCAGTTATTGGAGGCCGGCATGCCAAAAGGCACAAACAGATCCTGGAACCGGTCGGCCGTCCGCGACAAATGCCGGGCGTCATCTTGAATTTTACGAAAATCAAGATCCTTGAGTCGCTGGGCTTCGGCAAAAGGCAGCGGTTCATCCGGATAGACCGGCATCAGCCACGCCGCCTTTTCCGGGCCCACTTTTGCGGCTATATTTAAAAACGCGATTTCCTCTCTCAGGTTAAAGGAAAGCCCCATATTCAGAAGATAATAGATATAAAAGGAATCGACCGGTTCCCAGGGCTCGGGGGTATAGCCGGTCAGCATGAAATCCGGCGGCAGGCGGTCGGCATGGGCCGTGATATAGGCGTTTACGCCCCGGGTAAAGGATTGCAGGGCGGTTTTAAGATCATCACTGGAAACTTCATATTCCCTGCGCGCCGCTTCGGCAAGACCAAGGGTCCGGATCAGCACGTCGATATCAAGGGTCAGATCGCCGGCCATTTCCGAAAGCCGGCCCTGACCGAGCAGGGAAAAGGCCACCATCTGGGCCAGCCGATCGGATGCCATCACGTAACCGGCGGCAAACATCATATCGTCCGGATTCTTTGCCTCCACCACCGGAATCCCCAGGTCATCCCGCCGGACCGTCACGTCCGCGCTCAACCCGTCAAGAACAATGCGCCCTTCGGCCGGCTCGACGGTTTTTCGAAATGCGTAGTCCAGAACCCTTCCGCATCCACTGCAAAGAATAACCGCGGCAATTATAAAAAAAATCGATAAGATCGCCCGCCGGCTTTGCGTCCGATCCCGGATTATTTTCGATAACATGCAAACTCCGTTAGCCATCCATTATGATCATTTCGCAAACAACTATACCCATCGGAATTAAACGACACAAGATAAATCATGCCCATGCGTTAACGGATAAACAGCTTTTTATTTGAGTGAAAATCCGATAGAATATATCCGCAAACAACAATTCGAACGACAAGAGAATGGATTTTCATGAACAGCGACTCGCCATCCATTACCATCCACGAACATCCCGAACAGATCCTTGGCGACCTGATTCGTTTTAACACCACCAATCCGCCGGGCAATGAAAAAGAGTGCATCGTCTATATCGCACAATTGCTGGACCGAGCAAATATTCCGTACCAGATCAAGGCCCGTGATCAAAACCGCCCCAATCTCATCGCCCGCCTGAAGGGCGTCGGCAATGCACCGCCCCTGCTGCTGCACGGCCATGTGGATGTGGTTTCCACTGCGCATCAGCATTGGCGGCATCCTCCTTTTGGCGGCGATCTTATCGACGGATGCGTTTGGGGCAGAGGCGCCCTGGATATGAAAGGCGGCCTGACCATGATGCTGAGCGCCGTGCTGCGCGCCGCATCCGAAGGGTTCCGGCCGGCCGGGGATATGGTGCTGGCCGCGCTTTCGGATGAAGAAGCGGGGAGCGATTTCGGGGCGGGATTTCTGGTGGACCGCCACCCGGAGTATTTTGACGGCATCCGTTACGCCATCAGTGAGTTCGGGGCCAATACCATGTATATCGCGGGCAAAAAATTTTATCCGGTCCAGGTTACCGAAAAGCAGGTCTGCTGGCTGGAAGCGCGCATCACCGGACCCGGCGGACACGCCTCCATGCCCGTCAGAGGCGGAACCATGGCCCGGGCCGCGGACCTGATCCGCCGGCTGGATCAAAACCCGTTAAAACCCCATGTCACGCCGGTGGTGCGCCAGATGATCGAAACCATTGCCGATGCCGTTCCGGCCGGCAGCGGGATGATCATGCGCCGCCTCCTGAATCCCTTATGGACGGGGATTATCTTCAGACTGCTCGGCAGCAGGGCCGCCAGATTTTTCCCGCTGCTCTACCATACCGTCAGCCCCACCATCATCTCGGGCGGGGAAAAGATCAACGTGATCCCGTCGCAAATCCGGATTCAGATGGACGGGAGGATTCTGCCGGGATTTTCCGCCTCCCAATTTTTAGATGAACTTCAACAAGGAATCGGCCGGGATATCGCCCTGGATATCATCCGGCACGAATCCGGACCGGGGCCGCCCGATATGGGGATGTTTGATTTTCTGGCCGATGTATTGCGACACGCGGATCCCCATGGCACGCCGGTTCCCATGCTCCTTCCCGGCGTCACCGACGCCCGCCATTTCGCCCGCCTGGGCATCCAGACCTATGGATTCACTCCCATGAACCTGCCGCCGGATTTCAACTTTTTCGAACTGATCCACGCGGCCAACGAACGCATCCCTGTTGATGCGCTGCGGTTCGGAGCAAACACCTTATATGACGTCATTCGACGATACACCAATCATCTTTTTTAAGCACAAAACAAGGAGTTTGATGTGACATCACATCCCAAAAGCCCACCCCATGGACGGTGCGCCCGGGCCCATGCCCAAGGGTCCGGCCAAGAAATCAGTCAACTCTGAGGAGAAATACTTGTTGGTGATGATGATCGCCGGTTCCATGGCTCCTGTGCCAACACCGAGCACGACATGAATTTGGGGCATACGGCACAAAAACGCAGTCACTCGACGTTCAGATGCCGTTGGGCCGTAAAGATTCCCTCTGTGATTGGCGTGCGGGTCGAGTCCAACTGATTGATCAGCATCCCGGAGAACGTTCCTTCTACAACGCCTCCGACCTTCCCATAAGCGGACACGACGATGGTAACGGTTTCGGAGTCGTAGTTGCCGAAAGGGGGCTTGATGAGTGAACAGGTCGCGCCAGCGTCCTCATCGAACTGTCCGGTGGCCGTGCCGGGAATTTCCAGCATCAGGGTCCACTCGCTTTCGTCCCCGCCGCTCGTAATGCTGGTGCTGTGTTCACCTGGAAAGGAGTTCGCGATGCAGGTCGTGCCGTCATACTGCTCGCCATCAAACACGAAACTGATGCGCCCGGTAACGACTCCGTCGCCGCCGGCCGGGCCGCGGCCGCCCACCGCATTGTTATCAGCACCGTTGCCGCCATCGCCACCGTTACCGCACCCAGAGCCAAGGCTGATCGCCAGTATGACGATTCCCCATACAATGCCGGCGGAAAATGTACGTATCATGTTCAGACCCCGTGTGCGACTGCCCCACTTAGCCTTGTTTGTGTCTTCGCCAAACAAGAACGCTCTCATTCTGTGTCCCTCCGTTTGTGTGTCTTGTGTATTGGTGACGTTTGCATTACCGACCCCCTGTTTACATTCAATTTTCGATCCCCTTACTTCTTAGAATAACCGAGGTTGCCAGTTCCTCCATGCCAGAAGACTTGAAGATGTTCGCCCTTGTCGTTGGCTAAAAAGCGGGAGATGGCACCAAGTTCATCGTTTCCCATATCCTTATCAATGTTCCATCCAATCTGTTCAAGATGTTGGTTATAGGCATCAATCGTTCTTCGTTTGCACATAAATACAACACCAAAAACATCTCCGTCCTGCATCGACCTTAACACCTTTGCACCGGCAATAGGCGGCACGCTTTTCGGGAGCTTATCGCCAGGCCATTTCGGGTCAATTTCACCTTGCACATCGGATACTGTATTATCATCTGAAATACGGCCTGACGTGCTACCACCACCGTTGCCGCCATCGCCACCGTTACCGCACCCAGAGCCAAGGCTGATCGCCAG
>CAZRES010000011.1:0-48626 GCA_964598885.1 uncultured Desulfobacteraceae bacterium
CTTGCTGACGGCCTTGTAAGCGGCTTCCTTTGCGGCCCACAAAATCCAGAGCAGTTCGTCGGGGTGCTCCGCTCCGGCGACCGCTTCCTGCTCGTTCGGGGTGAGCACCCGTTCCACAAACCGCTGATCTTCGGCTTTGCCCCGGGCATCCGCGGTTTTTAAATCAACAATGTCATTGCCGAGATGCATCATATTGGCTTTCCATTTCAGAGAGAAAATTAACGATCTGCGCCGAACAGTCCCGCTGGGCCCGCAAGCCCTTGAATTCGGTTTTTGGACGGCATTCTTTCACGGCAATGGTAAACCTCTCGCCGTAACGCGGGAAGTTGCTGTAGGTTTCCTGGCCGTCACCGCGCATGTACAGACACATCACCCGACAGTCCGGAATGCTGCAAAACAGCCGTCCCGTGCCATAGGAAAATTCCGTGGTGTTCACCCTCCCGTTCCGCGAACGGGTGCCTTCCGGAAAAATCATCAGGTTTTGCCCTTTCCAGAGAAGATAGGCGCATTTTCCAAGGGTGGATTTGACCGCGTCCCGGTCGCCTCCCCGGATGATGGGAATGCACTTGGTCACAAAACAGGCAAACCCCACCAGGGGATTGCGGTTGAAATTCATCCATTCCGGCACATTCCACGGAAGCAGCCGGTACCGGAAGAGATATTTCCAGGGAGGAAACATGGCGTAGGCCAGGATCACCGAATCGATTAAAGTGAGGTGATTGGCGCAGATCAGCCAGGGGCCGGGATGATCTGCCGTGAGATCCCGGACCCTTTGGCGGACCGCATCAAGCCCCCGGACCCGGTACCGGGCGGTTTTGATGGCCAGAATCACCAGCGGGGCGGCGACAAAGATCAGCAGCCGCCCGATAAGATACTGGAAGAAGAGATAGCCCCGGGCCCCGGCGGCGAGGCTAGTGGGCGACACGCAGTTTTTTCTCCACCACGTTTACCGCGTCGCCGATGGTTCTGATTTCGTCGGCATCGTCATCGTCGATTTCAATGTCAAAGGTGTCTTCGGCCTTGATGATGATATCCACCAGGCGGGCGGAATTGACTTTGAGATCCTGAATGATGCGGGTTTCCATGGATGCGTTTTCCAGAAGGGCCGGTTCCTTGACGTATTCGCGGATCAGCTCGATAAATTGTTCGAAAATTTCAGTTCGGTTCATGACAAGTTCCTTTTTTCGTTTAGATGGTTTGGTGAAACACCCTCAGGAGTTCCATTTTTTGATAATCAGACAACTGTTGACGTCGCCGAAGCCGAAACTGGCTTTGGCAAAGGTGTTGACGGCCGGATCCTCCACACAGGTCCGGGGGATCCGGTGGGCAAAGGATGCGATCTCCGGATGCACATCCTCGCAGTTTAACGACGGATGCAAAAACCCGCCGTTGAGCTGGAGGATCACGGCCACGGTTTCAATGGCGCCGGCTGCTCCCAGGCAGTGGCCGATCATTGATTTGGCGGCGTTGATGTATGGGAAATCCTCCGGTTTTCTTTCCAGGGCCCGGGCCCAGCTTTTGACTTCGCCGGGATCGGCGTATGTGGCGGTCAGATGCCCGCTGACGGCGTCGATATCGCCGGGCTCGCTGCCGGCGTCGGCCAGTGCCCCGCGGATGCAGCGGACAATTCCTTCCGGGTTGGGAGCCGTCATTGATCCGCCGCTCCGCTGGCCTCCGCAATTGACCATGCCTCCGGCGATTTCCGCGTAAATCCGGGCGCCCCGGGCCAGGGCCGTTTCCAGGTCTTCCAGCACCAGGGCGCCGGCCCCGGCGCCGGGAACAAAACCTCCCGCCGAGGCGCTCATGGGGCGGGAGCCTTTTTCCGGGTCATCATTGAACTTGCGAGGCAGGACCCGCATGGAGTCGAAGCCTCCCCAGATGTAAGGCGAAGCGCCTTCGGATCCCCCGGCCACCATGCGCCGGGCAAGACCCGTTCGAATCCGCCACGCGGCATCGACAATCGCCTCGGTTCCGGTGCTGCACGCCGAGGAATTGGAGGTCACCTGGTTTCCCAGGCCCAGAAGGCCGGAAACATGCGCGCTGACGCCGCTGCCCATGACCCGTTCGATTACCCGGGTGCCCAGGCGGCGGACATTGCCCGCGTTGATCATGGGAACCACCCTGCCGGCGATGGTTTCCATGTCGCAGATGCCGCAGCCGAAAATCGTTCCGGAATCCCAGTCCGTATCGTCCGTTTCCCCGGACTCCTTGAGCCCCGCATCGCGCCACGCCTCCACAGCGGACAGGGCGGCATATCCCAGGTTGCCGGTTAGGTATTCCAATTCGCTGCGGTCAAAGACTTTTTCGGCAAATGCTTCAAAATTTTCCGGCACTCCGGCGATCCGGCAGGAAAACTTCAGCTCCTCCAGGATCGGCATGAAGCGGATGCCGGATTTTCCCTGCCGAAGGGCGGTTTCAAAATTGTCAAGGCCGATGCCGTTGGGGCTGACAACGCCCATGCCGGTGACGACCACTCGCTTTTTTTGCATTTTATTCGTTCCTGCGATTGATGAAGCGTTGATGCTTCGATAACCGTCTGTTTCTACGCACGTATCAAATTCGAATCAGGTTGAGGTCGTCAGATCAGCGCCGGCCGCCGCTCCCCTCGACGCCGGTTAAGATCCCGGCGCAGACGGGTTCGCCGTTTTCACGGACAATACGGCCCCGTGTTCGAAGGGTGTTTTTGCGCAGATACACTTTTTCTCCATAAATGCGCACGTTTTCGCCGGGAGCCACGATGCCCGTAAATTCGATGTCATCGGCAAAAGCGAAAAGCGTGATCATTTGTTTTATTTTTGCCGCGGGAAGCCCCTGCTTCAGGAGCAGATAAATTCCCATGGCGACCACCCCGGTCTGGGCCATGGCCTCGATCAGGATCACCCCCGGAGTGATGGGATGCCCCGGAAAATGGCCCGCATAGAAAAACTCATCTTCCCGGAACCGGTACACGGCCGTAATCTGATGGTCGTTGATTTCCAGAATATCGTCGATGAACCGGAAGGGCCGCTGCTGGGGCACCAGCGAAAGCACCTGTTCGATGATGGTTTTATCGGCCGCGCCGGCGGGTTCATCCACCATACATGCCTCCGTTGACGTGAAGTACGGTCCCGTTGATATAGCTGCCTTTGCTTGCGAGAAAGGCCACTGCCTCGGCCACCTCTTCGGGTCGGCCCATCCGGCCCAGGGGGATGCCGTCCATGATCCCCTGCCGGATCTCTTCCGGGAGGTTGCGGGTCATGTCCGTATCGATAAACCCGGGGGCCACGGAATTGACGAGAATGTTCTTGCCGGCCAGTTCCCGGGCCAGGGATTTGGTCATGGCGTCCAGGCCCGCTTTTTCCATGGTATACGGGATCTGACCCGCGTTTCCGGTATGGCCCACCACGGAAGAAATGTTGACGATCCGTCCCTGGTCGCGGCGCAGCATGAACACGCGAAGGATGCGCTTGGTCAGATACCAGGCGCCCCGGAGCATGGCCCGCTGTTCGTCAAACTGCTCGATCTTCATGGCAAGAATGGCCGCGTTGATGGAGGCCCCGGCATTGTTGACCAGCACATCCACCCGGCCGGTTTCATCCTTGATCTGGCGGATCAGGGCCTCTATCTGGTCCGTATCGGTCAGGTCTGCCTGCAGCAGGAAGCCGCGGCCGTTGATGCCCGAAAGTACCGTTTCAGCCGGCTGGCGGCTGCTGCGGTAATGGATGCCCACATGAAAGCCGTTTTCCGACAACGCGGCGCAGCAGGCCGCGCCGATTCCCGTTGCCCCGCCGGTGACAAGGGCCACCGGTTTTTCCCGTGTTTTTTTTTCCATGTCCGTTTTTGTCATCATTCCTTGCTGGCGCCTCCCATGGCGTTGATTGAGAGGTTGGGGTAATCCCGGTACGTAATTCCCTTGAAAATGCCGGCCCGGGCTTTTTTGATGGTGGCGATATTATCGCCGTCGATCCATACCGTGGCATCGGCGATGGCAATGCTGGAGCCGGCCTGTTTCAGATCCCGGTATCGCAGAATATCGATCTCGAACCGGGCGATCCGGTTGTGGGGCCGGATCTGGCCGGAAAACACCACTTCTTCGCAACCCAGGGCCCGGCCGGCGCCCAGCGCGCCGCACCAGACCGCGTAAAATCCCACGAGCTGCCAGACGGCGTCCACGCAAAGGCAGCCGGGCTGGACCGGATCTCCGGAAAAATGACACTGGAAATACCAGGCATCGAGCCGGATATCCTGTTCGGCAATTACGCGGCCCCGGTTGCCGTTTTTTTCCATGGAGATGATCCGGTCGATCATCAGAAAAGGGGGCGCCGGCAGCCGCGCGTCAAAATCCGTGGGCGGATCTTCAATCAGGCGGCCATAGGAAAAGGCCAGCAGGTTTTCAAAGGTGAAGTGGCTTTGTTTTAAAAATTCGGCATATTTCATGCCAGACTCTCCCCGCCGTCGGCCCGGATAAGAGCGCCGTTGATCCAGGCGGCTTCTTCCAGGCAGAGCAGAAAAATCACATTGGCCGCATCTTCGGGCGTGGTCAGGCGGCCCAGCGGGTTGCGCAGCCGGGCCCGGTCCATGATCCGGTCGTGGCCCGGGATGGCCCGAAGAGCCGGGGTGTCGGAAACGCCGGCCTGGATGATGTTGGAACGGATGCCGAACGGTCCGAACTCCACGGCCATGGCCCGGCTGACCGACTCCAGCACGGCCTTGGCCGCTGATATGGCGGCGTATCCCCGCCAGGCGATGCGGTTCCCTTCGCTGGTCAGACCCAGAACACGGGCATCAGGGGCAAATCGTTGCCGGTGAAAGATATCCTGGACCCATTCCACGATATTGGATCCCATGGCCTGGAGGGTCCGGGCAAAATCATCGGCATCCAGAAGCCGGTCCGAGTCATAATCGGGCGAGGAACAGGGGGCCAGAAGCTTAAGATTTCCGAACGCCACCGAATGGAGAACCAGCCGTATTTTTCCGGTTTCGCCGAGTTCGCTTTCCAGCGCGTCCAGGACCCGGGTCCGGCCCTCGACGGACAGCGCATCGATGTTAAACGTCATCACATTCACACCGCTGTCCCTGATTCCATCGAATTCCGGCGTGATCCGCGACATGGCCCCCCGCCGGTCCCGGTGCACGATGCAGAGGTTCATGCCGTGGGCGGCGAGTTTTCTGGCGGCGGCCAGGCCGAAGCCGCTGGATCCGCCGATAATAACCGCCCAGTGGTTGCTGTCGAATCTGATCATTTCCATCCTTTTTACGGGTTTTTATAAGCGTCTGTCCTGAGGTTGTTTGACGAAAGGCGCGGGTTGTTAAATCATGTGGCTGAGAGGATGTGCGAATTCCCGTCTGGCAGCGGCCAGGGTGGTGATGGAACGACAGGAAACGCCGATGCTTTTGAAGAAATTGCGCAGCGGCCGGTTCGGGCCGATTTCATAGATGATCCCGGCCTTTTCGGCCAGTGCCTGCATGTTGTCCCGCCAGTTCACCGCCTGGCTGATCTGGGAAACGAGCGCATTGATGATGTTTTCCGCCCCGCCCGCGTGAAACATGCCGGTGACGTTGGAAGTCACCCGCTGGGCATTGGAGGGGTTCAGTCTGGCGGAAAGGGCGCTTAAGGCTTCATGGAACGCGTCTTTTATGGTCATCATGAACCGGCTGTGAAACGGTGCGCTGACGTTTAAGGGAACAAAACGGGGCTCCCGGTCCTCGCCGATGACCGCCTTCAGACGTTCTTCGGCCAGAGCGATGACCTCGGCGCTCCCGCTGAGCACCACCTGGTCCGCGGAATTGATATTGGCGATGTCAATGGGAAGTTCTTTCAATGCTTCGCGGACCACTTCCACATCCAGATCCCTGGCAATAAAAGCGGCCATGGCGCCGGTTCCCGGAGGCGAAGCCTGCTGCATAAGGCGGCCCCGGATATGGACCGTTTGCAGGGCTTCGGCAAACGGCATGGCATCGGCGGCAACCATGGCGGCGTATTCGCCCAGACTGTGGCCGCCGAAATATTCCGGTGAAAAGCCGTATTCCGCGCAAAGGCCTCTGAGCATGGCAATTTCCGTGGTCAGGATGCAGGGCTGGGCATATTCGGTCAAATGGATGTTTTCATTATTTCCAAAGCAAAGGGCGGGCACATCCCAGCCCAGGGCATCGGAGGCCTCATTAAACGCGTCCCTGCTGGCGGCGATGCTGTCATAAAAATCTTTGCCCATGCCGGGCTTCTGGGTGCCTTGACCGGGGAAAACAGCGGCGATTTTGTTGTGCAACATGAATGTTTCCTCATGTCTGGAGGTTGTAGATGACGCTGATAAAGCCGTAAAAAACCGGAAAGGCGGTTGGTGTGAAAAATTCGGCTTTTACGGCATCAACAATGTTGCCTTACGGATGCTCATGACTGGAAAGATAAGACAATTGCCTTAATATGCAATACCATTTTTTTTAAGTATTGAATATTGATACCTCTTGTATTATGGTGAAGAGGAATAATTCTTCGGCCAAGCCGGACGAATTCCGGAATTAAGAATCCGAATATCTTATAAAAAGGAATAATTCCATAAGGAGGCGGGAAACATCATGAGTCAGGCAATCCAACTGATAAACACCTTGAAAAAATGCCTGAAAGCCAAAGGCATGACCTACCGGCAGGTGGCCCAGGCGCTGGAGCTGAGCGAAGCCAGCGTGAAGCGGCTTTTTTCGGAACAGAGTTTTTCCCTAAAGCGGCTGGAGGAGATCTGCAATCTTCTGGATTTGAATTTCTATGATCTGATCAAGCTCAGTACGAATTCTGAAGATGACTACAGCCTGCTGAACCTGGAGCAGGAACTCGCGCTCCTGGAAAATCCGAAGCTGCTGGTTTATGCGTATCTGCTCGTCAACGGCCGCGATCCGGCCAGTATTGTCAACGATTATGACATATCCGAAGAGGAATCGCTGCGCTTTCTTCTGGAACTCGACAAACTGCGAATCATCGAGCTTTATCCCGACAACCGGATCCGATTGCTGGTGGGGAAAAATGTGGCCTGGCGTAAGGACGGCCCCCTTGCCAGAACCTATGGGAAACGGATTCGAACGGAATTCATGGACGCCGCTTTTGACCAGGAGGATGAATGGCTTGCGTTTGAAACCGGAAAGTTATCAGAGGGATCCCGGTCGGTCGTGATCAAAAAAATTAATCGCCTTTTGAAGGAGTATCTGGATCTTACCGAGATCGACAAGGCCCTTCCCCAGGAAAGAAGCCAGAATACGGGATTGCTGATCGCCTTCCGGCCCTGGATTTTTTCCCTGATCACCGCCTATAAACGGTAAGGCCGCCGCAAAAACCATCGGCTTCCTTCTCAGGATTTTAAGAGTCGTTGTCAGCAGCCGCTGGTTTTATCCAGCACGGCCCTGACCTTGACGCCTATATCGTGATTGGAAAACGGTTTCTGGATGAAGTTGAATCCCTGGTCCAGAACGCCCCGGTTGGCAATGACATCCGCCGTATATCCGGACATATAAAGGCATTTTATGTTAGGATAAATGGATTTTATTTCCAGGGACAGATCCCGGCCATTCATTTCCGGCATCACCACATCCGTGATCAACAGGTCAATGCCGCCGGCCCGGGTTTCCGGCATCTCCAGGGCTTCAAGAGGGTTGGTTGCAGTGATGACCCGGTAGCCGAGATCCGTGAGAATTCGTTCGGTCAGCTTCAGGATGGACGGTTCATCCTCGACCACCAGCAGGGTTTCGCCTCTGCCCCGGGGTGTTTCGATTCCGGCCTGTTTTCGTTCTCCGGCCACATCTCCCGGATGCCGGGGCAAATAGATCCGGACGTTGGTTCCCTGGCCCGGTTCGCTGTAAACGTTGATAAAACCGTTGTTCTGCCGGACGATTCCATATACGGTGGGCATTCCGAGGCCGGTTCCCTGGCCCACGTCCTTGGTGGTAAAAAACGGCTCGAATAAATTGTCCATTGTTTCCTGATCCATGCCGCAGCCGTCGTCGCTGACCGAAAGCACCACAAAATCGCCGGGAACAAATTCCGCATGTTCTTCGCAGTAGGCCGCGTCAACCGTCACAGCTCCGGTCTCAATAGAGATCGCGCCCACGTCGCTTATGGCGTCCCTGGCGTTGACGCACAGATTCGCCAGAACCTGATCGAGTTGGGATGGATCTATTTTCACCGGCAGCGCGCCGCTTTTGAGCCGCCATAACAGCTCGATGTCCTCGCCGATCAGACGCCGGAGCATTTTCAGCATGCTTTCGACGGTTTCATTCAGATCCAGCACTTCGGGAGCGATGGTTTGTTTCCGGGCAAAGGCCAGGAGTTGCCGGGTGATGTCTTTGGATCGGTTCGCCGCCGCAAAAATTTCCGTGAGATCCGCGTGAACGGGATGGTCCGGCGACAGCTCCTCCATGGCGAGTTCCGTGTGGCCCAGAATCACGCTGAGCATGTTGTTGTAATCATGGGCCACCCCTCCGGCCAGCCGGCCCACGGATTCCATCCTCTGGGATTGGAGCAACTGTGCCTGGAGCTTTTCGCGTTCCGCTTCCAATTTTTTGCGCCGGCTGATATCCGTGACGAACGCGTAATAATACTCGATTGCATGATCTGCGCGTCGGACCGCGTGCACGAGCAGTTCCACCGGCACCCGCGTGCCGTCCTTGCGGAGATATTCTTTTTCATAGCGCGCCGGTTTTGAAAATGTGTCCATTTCCGCCAGCGCGTTCGCCTCGATTTCTCTCCATTCGGGCGGCGTAAGCGCATCGATCCAGTTGACTTCCCGCAGTTCGTCGGCTCCATAGCCCGTTAAGTCGCAAAAAGCCCGGTTGCAGATTCCGAGCTTCCCGTCGGGATAACCCACGGCCAACGGCTGCTCGGCGTTTTCAATGATATCGGCCAGGAAATGTTCCCGTTTTCTGCTCTCGAACATCTTTTCCAGCGTGGTGCGATAGCGCTCTTCGCTTTCCCGCAGGGCCTTTGCGGCCGCGCGCTCGTCTGTCTGATCCCGGAAGACCAGCACCACCCCGGTGATTTTTCCGGTTTCATCATGGATGGGAGCGGCGGAGTCGGCGATGGGCTTTTCCCCGCCGTCTTTGGCGATAAGGATCGTATGATTGGCCAGGCCGACCACGATCCCTTCGCGCAGCACCCTGGTCGCGGGGTTTTTCACTTTTTTCCGGGTTTCCTCATTGATGATGCGGAAAATCGTTTCCAGAGGTTTTCCGCGCGCTTCGGCATCGGACCATCCGGTGAGTTCTTCGGCCATGGGATTGACCAGTTCTACCATTCCCCGGTTGTCCGTGGCGATGACCGCGTCGCCGATGGATTTTAATGTAATGCTGTGGCGCTCAATGGCGGCGCGCAAATCCGCCTCGGAAAGATAGAGCGCCCGGTATTGGACTTTTCTGTCCCGCTGCCACAGCAACAGGCCAGCGGTAACGATGCACAGCGTCAAGCCGGCCAGAAGGGCCAGCAGTAATATTGATCGAAAGCGTGATTCGGCAAAGGCTTCTGTTTCATCGATCTTGGCGATGATGAACCAGGGCGATTCCGGTATGGGCAGGAGCACCGAGGCCACTGCGATGCCCCGGTAATCCGTTCCCCGTGCGAAGCCTTCTTTTCCCGTCACTGCCATGACGGCGGGAACGTCTTTTCGGTGTAACGGAATGCTCAGGTTGAGGGCCGTTTCCGGCTGATGGCGCACTTCGTTGAGAAACAACACATTTTGGCCTTCCTGCCGGACCAGAAGTGTTTCGGCGGTTTGGCTTCGGGTGGGCCAGAACCGGATCAGGGGATAGAGGAATTCGGATGTGTCGTATGCCAGCACCAGCGCGGCCATCGGTTTTTGGGAGAGATCCGCTCCGTTGTAAAGGGGCGCGACTACGGCGATGTGCGGCGGACCGTTGGCGTGCCCGGCGTGCAAATCCGTGAAAACGGGTTTTCCGAGCCGCAGGGCCTCATTCATGGCGGCGGCGTAGCCCTCGCGATAATCATCCGCCTTTCCTGACAGGCTCAGAAGGAGTTTGCCTTCCGGATCCACCAGCAGGATATCCTCGTATTCATGCTGGTCCGCGAGGCTGTGAAATCGGATCAAAAGATTTTCCCGGGGTTGGCCTTGGGGTTCTGCCAGGAAATGTACGACGTTGTCGACCAGAAACGGATGCATCTGGAGGTGGGCGGCGTCTTCGAGCTGGTCTTTCCGCCACGCGGCGATCTGGGCCGATTTGAGACGAGCGATGGCGTCCAGATCGTCGGCGACCTTCCGGACCATCATTTGTTCCTGAACATGATAAAACCAGACGCCGCCGGCCAGCAGCGCGATCAACGCCGAGGCCAACAGAATTCTGATCCAGGGGGAAAACATTCTTGCATCGGGTTTCATGGGCGCTCCCCGCGGGTTTAGATCTTATGAATCAGCCAGGTTTTGAAATAATATTTACTACATATCATAATTCACCGGGCTTTCAAAATATTTTCCCTATGATCCGTTTGTTCCCGGAGCAGCGGGCCTGCGGGACACCCGCTGACAGCCGGCGCTCATGACCGGCATTCTCGGCAGCCGGATCTTGATCAAAAATATTGACACGGCATCGATATCATAATAATCTTTCAAAAATTTAACCGCTTTATGAGGAGGGGCATCATGAAAAAGGGGCTGTATATAAAAATACATTCCGCCAGAACAATGATCGCGTTGTTGATGGCGGTTTTTTTATTCGGTTTTACATCCACGGCCCTGGCGGGCGAAGAGATTTACCGGGAGTTTATGCGCATCTCCCAGGGACAGGGCGATACCCGGTTGTTCGCCAAAATCAATGATGCCGCTGAAAAATTCGACTGGAGTGAGGCCGAGCAAATCGGGTTCAAGGGGAATCTGCGTCTTCTCAAGATCGAAGGATCGGAAAGTCCGGACGCCCAACTCTTTATGGTGCGCGCCAGCAGCGGTGAATTATATTTGCTGGCCCCGCCGCCGGCGGATGCGCCGGATCACACCCGGGCCAGTTATAATACCGACGACTTGAAAAACAAGCTGGGAGATAAACTTATCTTCGATTTATTGAAGGTTGACCGGGAAGTGGAAGGACAGACGTATAGTTTTGTCTATCTGGCCGAACCCCCCATGCGCATGGCTTTAGATCGCATCTTTAAGATCTGCATTGTTCTGATGCTCTTTTTCGTCATGGTGGGCATGGGGCTGACCCTGACCGTGGAGGATTTCCGGCGGGTGTTTAAAAAGCCCAAAGCCATTCTCACCGGCGCGTTTCTGCAGTGGGTCATCATGCCTCTTGTGGCCGTGGCGCTGGCCAGGATGCTTGGTTTTTATACCGCTTTTCCGTTTATTTTTGTCGGCTTCGTGCTCATTACCGTGAGCCCCGGCGGTGTTACTTCGAATCTGATGACTTTTTACGCCAAAGGCGACCTGGCCCTTTCGATTTCGCTGACTTCTTTTTCCACCGTGCTTTCGATTTTTTTCACGCCGTTTTTTCTGGCGCTTTATTGCGCCAACGTGCCGGAGGTCAACATTCCGGTTAAGCTCATTGTGCAGACCATCACCATCCTGGTGCTGATTCCCCTTGTGGTGGGGATGACGGTTCAGGCAAAAGCCCCCAATTTTGCGAAAAAAGCGACCCCGGTTTTTGCGGCCCTGGGAATTATTGCGCTTCTTTTTCTGATTATCGCCGGGGTGTTGAGCAATCTTGAAGTTTTTACCGAAACCGAGCGCTACAGCGTTAAATTTTACTCCGGGGTGTTCCTCCTGACCCTGCTGGGCATGATCGTCGGCATTGTCTTTCCCAAGCTGCTGAAAATCGACAATTACCAGGTGCGGGCGCTTTCCCTGGAAACCGGTCTTCGCAACGCGTCGCTGGCCATGGCCCTTGCCTTGTTAATCCAGGATTACATGGGCGATTTTTACAGCTCCATGTTCGTCACCTCGGCCATGTTCGGGCTGATGATGTATGTGGCGGGATTTATTTCCATCTGGGCCTATAAAAAATGGCTTCCCTTAGACGAAACGCCCGAGATGGAAGTCAGTGTCGTTCCTGAAAAGGCGTAAGAAAGTCTAACGAGGGAAGGTTCAGGCCATATCGGTTTTTCCGGTTCTGAGTCTGGCCAGTTCCTCCACATATCCGTAGATGTGCAGGCCCTTGCTGCTGGCCACAATGGGACCGGACGCCACACCGATTTCATCGGCCATGGTTTTCTGCAACACCGCAATTCCCGCCAGGTTGGCGGGAAATCCGCCCCACAGATCCCAGGAACGAAAATAGGGATAAAAAATCAGCGTGCTGTCTTTGATGCGCATGTCAATATGCCGTAAACACGGCGGATCTTCCAGCAGATAGTCGTCGTGGCGGGCCACCTGCAGCACGGCCTGGTTGGTGCGGGGAGTTTTTTTAAGCACGTCGATCCAGTGAGGAATTTGCTCATATATGCGCGAGCCGTAAGTATATTGTTCCGTTGGTTCGATATAATCGGTCATCAGATACGGCAGATACTGTTCCACATAACCGCAGGCCACGGGGTTGGGTATGCTCAGGTGGGGGGGGATCTGGGGCAGCATGGTGTCGTAAGGGACGGAATAGGGACGTTTGATGTGAACGACAATATGATCAAACTCCAGCCGGGTCTGGCCCACGTATGATCCGTGCTGGATTTCATACCGGAAGCCGACATCCAGAATCGCGGCAATGCACTGAAACCAGGCATCCTGAATATCGACGGCATCAATTTTTGTCATGACAAGATTCATACCCCGCACATTCCTTTCCTGAAATATATTGTCTTTGCATGATGTGGAAAATTTAAACGGTCATGATTCTAACCGCCGGACCCATGACTGTCCATCTTTTTTTACTCCGAAAAACAGCCGAGCTGAACTATTTTGTTTTGATCTTGACCGTTTACTTTTTTACCTTGCTCTGCTATTTTTTACCAACATATCCGGAGCGGAAAATAACGCAAATCATCCATCACATATCCAGGACGCCATGGCATCACATGATCCCGAAAAACTGTTTCAGCAAATGCAGCAGCCGGATTTTTATCCCCATCCCGCAGACAACATTGAGGTTCGGGAAACCCTTATTTCAAAAGTATTTCTGGTCGGCAACAGGGTATATAAGATCAAAAAACCCCTTGATCTGGGGTTTCTGGATTTCAGCACCCGGGAAAAACGGAAATATTTCTGTCAGCAGGAAGTGGCATTAAACCGAAGACTTGCCGATGATATTTATCTGGATGTCGTTTCCATCCATTTAGATAAAGGCGTATATCGATTGGCCGGTGCGGGAACCGTCGTGGAATATGCGGTTAAAATGCGCCGTCTGCCCGAGCATGCGTCCATGGCTCATCTTCTGGAAAAAGATCGCATTCATGAAGAAGAAATTTCCGCTCTTGCCGCGGTGCTGGCGGATTTTTACGCCCGGCCGGAAGGCAAAGGGAGCCTTGACGCGGATGCGCCGACGGACGGCGGCGGCACTTGGGAGACCGTAAAAAACAATTGCATAGAAAATTTTAACCAGACCGCCGAATCGGCCGGATCGCTTTTTGACGCCCGCCTGTTTACCATCGTCCGGGCCGCCACCCTGGCGTTTCTTCAACGGCGAAAATCGTTGTTTGATAAACGGGTCCAATCCGGACAAATCCGGGACTGTCATGGCGACCTGCGGGCGGAGCATGTTTATTTCACGGAAGACGGGGTCCGGATCATCGACTGTATTGAATTCAACAAACGATTCCGCTATGAGGACACGATTTCCGATCTGGCGTTTCTGGCCATGGATCTGGACGCCCGGGGGCATAAGCAAACCGCGCATCTGCTGCTGACCGAATATGTTGATATCAGCCGGGATGTGGATCTGTTTGCCTTGATCGATTTTTATAAATGCTATCGGGCCATGGTGCGGTTCAAGGTCGGCTGTATGCGGGTACGGGAATCCGATCTTCCGGAAACCGAAAACGCCCGCCTGCTTTCAGACATCGAACATTATTTGAATCTTGCCTATGGATATGCCGTGGAATTCACCCGTCCCGTAATCTGGATCGTTTGCGGCATGCCGGCCTCCGGCAAAAGCACCATCGCAAAACAGCTCAGTCGAATCCTTGATATTCCCGTATTTGAATCGGATGTGGTCCGCAAACAAAATTTTGCGGCCATGTTTGAAGATTTTTCCCATCTGGACTTTGAACAAGGCATCTATTCCCGGGGTGTTACGGCCCTGACGTACGGCCGTCTGCTGCTTATGGCCCAGGAAACAGTGGGCAAAGGTGAGTCCGTGGTGCTGGATGCCACGTTCAGCGCGAGACATTTCCGCCAGGAGGCCCTGCGCCTGGCGGATGAGATGGACGCCAATATTTTTTTCGTGGAATGCACGGCTCCGGAGAACGTGTTGAAAAAACGATTGATCCGACGGGAACGCGAAAACGGCGTTTCTGATGCCCGGATCAAGCATTTTGAAGCGATACGTAATGGATTTGAACCACTCGATGATATCCTTCCGGATCAGCATATTGTTTTAAATACTCAACAAGCCCTGGATGAATGCATAAGCCGGATTTTTTATCATGAATATATTGGACCCCAATGTCGGGAACGGTTTATGCAGGAATCGTGAAAAGGAGAAAGCGTGTTTGCGGATATTCTAACAGCAACGGATCTGATCAGGGTTGCCGATCCCGCGGTGCTGGCTGCGGCCAGAATCGCCGAACGGTTCAGTGCGAAGCTCCATATTCTGCATGTGCTGGAATCAGGGGATACGCAAAACCGGCCAAGGGTCCGACATTTTCTCACGGGAGAAGAGATCGATACCGACGATGCCTATGAAAAACAGGTTCAGGATGAAATTCACGCCGTCTATAGCGGGATTTTGAAACCATCCGTGGACGGCGACATCCGGGTGGTTCACGGATTCCCCTGGGAGGAGATCCTGAGGTGGTCCCGGCAGTTGGATACCGGACTGATCGTACTGGGGCCCCATTCCGGCAGGGCCGCGGAAAAAGGCGTGGTCCGGGTGGCCGGAAAGATCGGCTCCACCGTGGAAGGAGTGATCATGCGGGAAAACTGCCCGGTGATGATTATCAATCCCGGTGTTGAGATGGCGACTGCTGAATTCAAGCGGATCGTGGTGGGCATTGACTTTTCCGTATCCTGTGAATGCGCGCTGACCTTTGCCGAGCGACTGGCGCGTCAATCCAATGGATATGTTTTTCCCATGCATATGATTCCCGTACCGCCGTATCCCAAATACTCTCAGGAAGATTACGCGGCGGATGCGGCAGCGGTAAAACAGCGCATGACCGATTTCTGCGGACCGTTTCTGGCTGATGTGGCCCATGAATATAAAATCCGGGCCGGCGCGCTGCCCCACCAGGAGATCATCGCCTGCGCGGCGGAAAGCGAAGCGGACCTGATCGTCCTGGGTTCCCACACCAAGGAGCACCAGGGAAAATGGTATGCCGGCAGCGCCGTGGAACGCACCGGATATCGGTCCGCATGTCCGGTGGCAGTGGTGACCGACCCGTCGGCACTGATTCCCTGGGAGGGAAAAGATCTGCCCCCGGCCATCGGAAGGCAGCAAGACCGCGTTATTCATATCTTCAGCAAGGACCGTCCAGCGTGAACCACGCGGCATGACTTCAGGCGACAACGGATGCTGCCCGGTTTGCGGTTCCGGCAGAAAAGGGTTCCGACCTCTGCCAGGGGCTCCGGGTCGGCAGCTGAGGAGGGCAAGTAATCCGGATCATGCACATAACTATGCCGGGGAGGCGTCATGTCTGTTATCGTTAATGAACCGAAAATCAGAAATCCGCTCATCGCCGCCATCCGGGAGCTCCTGGAGCACCGGGCTCTCTGGCTGTATTTATTGTGCGATGAGGCCGCAAAAAAAGGCCTGGCCTGGGAGGATTTCGCGCCGGAAGCCATCCGGCGCTGCGGTCTGTATCAGGGCGGCAACCTGGTGAAAAAAGGCGGCACACAGAGTTTAAAGGGATTGAAAAAGACCCTGTTCACCAAGCCGGCCCAGTGGGTGTTTGAAATGAAAATACGAGAATGCGCCGATGACCGGTTTTCCATTGATTTTCATTATTGCCCCCTGGTCAAGGCCTGGCAGAAACAGGGTTGCTCTGATGATGAAATGGCCCGATTGTGCGATATTGCCATGTGCGGGGACCGGGGCATTGCGGCAAGCTACGGCTGCGTCATGGATCTGCCCAAAGCCATTGCCAGGGGAGACGACGTGTGCCAGATCCGGTTTCACCGGCGTGCCGCCGGGTAATTGCGGTTTTTCCCATCATGCCGAGAGAATGACCTGTTTCAGGGCGTCCCATTCAGGGAGTAAGGCATCGTCGCTTGATTCAACAGCAGTCGGAAGCAAAAAGGAGCGCCAATGGAATATGACACAAGAAGTTTCTGGGGGTGGGGATATGCCGATGAAAACCTGCCCGAGGCATTTGTTCACAATTTCAAAGCCATGGTCATGGCGATTTTTGGAATAAGCGAACTGGACGAACAGCCGCCCCCGCGCATGGAAGACATTTCGCTTCGTGCGCCCCGCTTCTCCCTGCCGGATGAGATGCGGACATTTTGCGTGGACACGCCCCTTGACCGCGCCGGGCACACATACGGCAAAGCCCTGCGGGACGTGCTGCGGGCCCTTGACCGACAGTTTGATAATCCGCCGGATTATGTGGCCTACCCCCGCACAGAGCGGGATATCCAGGAGTTGATGACGTTTTGCGCCTCCCGATCCATTGCCCTGATTCCTTACGGCGGCGGATCGAGCGTGGTCGGCGGGGTGGAACCGCCGCGCGGCGGTGGATATGCGGGTTCTATTTCCTGCGATATGCGCTTATTCGACAAAATCGTCTCGATCAATCCGCTTTCCCGCACCGCCCGCATTCAGGCCGGGATTTACGGCCCGGCTCTGGAAGCGGGACTGAAACCGCATGGTCTGACATTGCGGCATTATCCCCAGAGTTTTGAGTTTTCGACCCTGGGCGGATGGATTGCCACCCGGGCCGGCGGGCATTTTGCCACCCTGTATACCCATATTGATGAATTCGTACAGGCGATCCGCATGATCACGCCGGAAGGCGTCTTTGAGACCCGGGAACTTCCCGGAACCGGTGACGGACCCGATGCCAATCGTCTGATGATCGGTTCCGAGGGAATTTTCGGCATTATTGTTGAAGCCACCATGCGTCTGCAAACGATTCCCACCATGCGCGCGTCCGCATCCGTCCGGTTCTCCGATGAACCACGCGGCATTGATGCGGTGCGCCACATCAGCCAGTCGGGCCTGCATCCGGCCAATTGCCGGTTGATATCGCCTCTGGAATCGTTTTCCATGGGCATCGGCGACGGCAGCCATTCGGTTCTGCTGCTGGGATTCGAATCCCACGACCATTCCCAGGACGCCAAAATAAAGCGCGCCCTTGACATCTGCGGACAATACGGCGGCGCCTGGAACCCTGCGGATGTCCGCACATCCCAATCAAAAGAGGCCTCCGGCGCATCCGCCAGTCAGACATGGAAAGACAATTTTCTCCGGGCGCCGTATATGCGGGATGTGCTGGCCCGCTGCGGGATCATCACCGAAACATTTGAAACCGCCATCACGTGGGATCAACTCGAGGCGTTTCACGCCAACGTGCAGGCCGACACCCAGGCGGCCCTGCAGGCCCGCTGCGGCAAGGGGCTTCTGATGTGGCGCTTTACCCATATTTATCCGGACGGCCCGACGATTTATTATACCGTGGTGGCGCCCGGAAAACGCGGCGACATGCTCAATCAGTGGGATGCCGTCAAACAGGCGGCATCCGATGCCATCATCGCCAATGGAGGCACCATCACCCATCATCATGCCGTGGGCCGGGACCACCGCCCATGGTATGAGCAATCACGGCCGCTGTTGATGGGCAAGGTTTTAGGGCAGGTGAAACAGACCCTGGACCCTGAATGGATCTTAAACCCGGAAGTGCTTGTCGCTGAACCAAAACTATAAATGATTCCAAAATTACCGCCCGCCCATCTTCTCGGTGGTCTGCCCGCTCAGTAAACAGGCGATTTCATTGCGCAGTGACGTCTGAAAATGCTTGTGAAAGACGTAGCGCATTACAGCGCGTGTAAGCCAGAGCAGCAGCACGAACAACGCGAGGGGAAAGACGATGCAATCAAATATGTATCCCGCAATGAGTTTAATCGTCCACACCGCCATTTTTGTTGACTTTTCCTTGAGTTGGATTGCGATCTGCTGAATCCGTTCGGGCACCTGTTTGATTCTGGCGAAAACACCAGCCGTTGATTCGGTTTCATCAGGAAACAACGATTCCTTTGTTTCCGTAAAACCGCTTTGTGCTTCCGAGATTGCCGGCTGCGTTATGATCAGCGACAGTCTGGAAGCTCCCCACACGGAAACGGGGAGTAGGTAGATAATCGCAATTAACGCAACGATGGATACGGAAAGTATATCGGTGATCGTGTCTCGGGTGCGGTTCCGGTTTTCGCCCCACCACCTAAACAGCAGACTGATTCCGAGGATAAGCAATGTGAAGCCGAGGATATACCCTTCCATCACCGCAGCCGCTTTCAGGATATACTGAATCGAAAGTATGGCGATGCATCCGGTCAGCAGGGTTCGCCACGCAATATCGACATAATCATAAACGGACTGGACCGCATCGCCCACCTGCAGATTCACCGTGGCGCCGGCGCTTACGCCTGCCGTGCTGCCTTCTATTATGGCAAGTCCGGCTTTGATTCCGGACATAACGCCAAAGCCGGCAAGCGCCCGGTCAAATGTGTTCTTCAGATACGCATCGTTCTGATTGGTGATGGCTTTAGGGCATAACCGATCGGTGATATTGCCCGTTGAGCCGCGAAATGCCATAGCGGCCAGCAGAAAGCAAAGGATAACGACAGTAATTCGAATGGCGGTGGTTCTCAATGGTTAACCCCTGTCTGAAATTGCATTGGATGTATATGGCGCCTTCTTCAAACCTTTAGTGTTCCCGGCTTTCATAAACGCGCCGGAGCTTTGGCGGCAGCCTCCGGGAGTCGGCCGGCCCGGAGCAAGCGGACAGTTCGGCGGAACTATAGGTATGCCAGTAGAGAACAGGCGCGCTCCGGTACGCCGGCTTTCCCATATAATCCAGAAGTGCGGCAAAAGCCTTGGCGGTGTAGGTGGGATCAAGGATGATGTTCTCCTTGTCCCTTACCAGGTCCAGTGCGGCCCGGCATTCCCGGGTGGCGTGTCCGTATCCTTCTCCTACGTAATCATCGATGACATGCTGGGGGCCGATGGCGACGTTCGGGATAGACCGGCACCGCTTTTTTAATAAATTCCATGTTTTTTTCATAAGATTTCCAACAGTTTTGGGCGTGGCGATGCTTACGGGCCCGACAGATGCCATGGTCACCCGGACGCCCAGTACGGTGGTGGAAAGTCCGGCCAGCAGAGCGCCTAGAGAAAGCCCGGCCATGGTGCCGCTGGTTCCAAGAGGGCAGAAGATATAGCGGGGTTCGGGCATCAACCCGGATCGGATCTGTTCGGCCAGTTCGAACATGGCGTTTACCAGGCCCACGGTTCCCACGGGAGACGATCCTCCGGCCTCCAGAATATAGGCGTTGGGATTCAATATACGCTGGCTCACCAGCAGAGCCGCTCCGGCTCTGAGCGCTCCTTTATGATACTGGAGATCGGCCCCGTATTTGCCGAACAGCAGCATGTTTTTCTTCACGTAATCGTTTACCGGCTGGGGGAACAGCAGAAGCTTGCAGGCAAGACCGGCTTTTTGGCAGAAAATCGCCGTGGCCAGGCCGTGATTGGTTCCGATCCCGCCCATGGTGATGATTTTATTGCAGCCGCGCTTCCGGGCGTCGGCCAGAGTGAATTCCAGTTTCCGCACCTTGTTGCCGCCGTAAACACGGGAGGTAAGGTCGTCCCGCTTGATCCACAGATTGTCATGGCCGAGATGCGAAAGCCGCTCTACCGGCGTGGGGAAGTCGCCCAGGGGAAAACGCGGCAGCGTTTCTTCCAGCTCGGGAAACGCCGCAAATAATGGCAGTCGATAAGCGTTTTTTCCGTTGCCGGTTCTTTCGCGGCGTTCAGACTTGTTTCTGCTTGTTGTTGTCATGGTATGATCCAGTTATCATTTCGGATAGATTTTTCCACATCAATCCCTTTTTTCAGAAGATAAAGCCGTCGGGCGTCATAAAAGACAATCCCGGAGAGAATGAAAAAGACAAAAGGAAGCACTTTTGCAGGTTCCTTGAGGTCAATCAGGATTACCAGACAGAAGAAAAGTCCCATGGCAATGCCCACCGACGGGCAGAACCAGCGCCAGAATCCTGCCAGTTTGAATCCTGAATTCCGATATTCCACCGGATAGCGGCGGGGCAGAACCAGGGAGGCGATCAGCACCGGAATAAAGATAATGATGCCGCCCAGAGCCGAATAACAGGCAAAGGTTTCAAGGGCAATGCCGGAAAATACGCCCATCATGGAAATGATCCAGATCCACAGGAAAAGCAGGTGGGCCGTGCCGAACCGCTTATTGACAATGCTCAGCGCCTTTGGCAGCAGCCCGTCTCCGCTGATGGCCATGAGGGATTTGGTGGCCATGATAAACAGGCCGTTAAGGGTCGTGGTCAACGCCAGCATTGCGCCGCCCAGCACGAAATAGGTCAGCCCGGTCCGGCCCATGGTGGTTTTGGCAATGACGATCAGCGGTTCCCGGGCATCGGCCAGGGAGTGCCAGGAAACGGCGTTGATAACGGCCATGGCCACCAGCAGGTAAATGACGGTAACAATGGGAAAGGAAATAAAATAGGCTCGGGGAATCACTCTGCCCGGCTCCCGGATCTCCTGGCCCAGTTCGATGATGCCGTTTGAGCCCAGATAAGTGAAAGTGAGCAAGGCAATGCCCAACAACAGATTGTTGGGACCCTGCTGCAACAGATGCTCAAAGCGTTCCGGCTCTGGCTGGGCCAGGCCGTTTATCGCAAAAAATAGAAGCGCGCTTAACAGCACCAGCACCATCGCGGCCTGAAGACGGGCCGCGGGTTTTACTCCGATCACATTGATTACGCAGAAAAAGCTGATAAGGATGGCCGCGAATGCGGTTTCGGATATGCCCGGTACGATCACCTGGACGTATCGTGCGCAGGCGATGCTGTAGAGGGGGATCTGCCCGAAAAAGGTGGCCAGGGCATAGACCCATATGCCGGTAAAGGCCAGCCGGGGCGAAACCATCCGGCTGGGATAGATGTAGTTCCCGCCCGTCACGGGAAGAGCCGACCCCAGCATGGCCAGAGGGAGCATGCTGAGAAATACCGGAATCACCGCAAACGCAAAGGCCAAAGGCAGGGCAGGGCCGGTGATTTTGAGCACGATGCCGGTAAAAACGAAAATTCCGCCGCCGATGGTCATCCCAACGGCGATAAACGCCACAGCCGGAAGTCCCAGAACCCGCTTCAGTCCGTCAATGGGCATGGCAAGGCTCCCTGAGAGGTTTTCAGGGCTTCATTCCCGTTCCGATGGGCAGATCCGCTATATTTGAAGCCGCCCCGGGGATGTGGCCCTGCCAGTAATCGGTCACGCTGTTTTTCACATCCACAATCCGTATATCAGACCGATCCGGGTTGTTTTTGAGCCAGTCCATACCGACGATCTTTGCCTGCGGGTCTTTTGCCCACGCGGATGTGGCTGTTACTGCCAATACAATAATCAGAACAACAATAAGCCGGCTCTTTTTTGGATTAGTCATGGCATTAATCCTCCTTGTTTACTCATTTGTTCGAAAATGGCAGCCTCGATCATCTCTGGGTTTTTGAGAAAAAAGCGGAGGGTAAGATGCGGGGACCACAGCCACCGCCGGCGTATCTTCGAATTGTTATGCCTTGATTTCATCAATCGGCAATATCTGCTTTCCATGTCGAATAGTCAGTATGGATATTTGTTTTGTTCCGATGTGATAGATGATCCGATAATTTCCGTAAATTAACTCCCTTAATTGACGTTCATTAATTTCAGGGACGATCCGTCCGATTTCCGGATTGGCTCGAAGCTGGTCAACCTTTGAAAACACGGTATTAATCCAATTGGTTGCTGCCGAAGGCTTATCCTGTGAAATGTAATCGACTATTTCAGATGCTCTTTCAACAGCAAGAGGAGACCAAACTATTTTCATCCGGGGACTCGTTTCAATAAGCCGGCTTTTGCCTTTTGGTGGGAAATTCCTTCTCCTTTTGCCAGTTGGTTGAGAGAAGTTTGGACGTCGGAAAGAAGCTCAATTTTGTCCTGCATAGCCTCAAATTCATTTGCGCCCAACAGTACGGCAACGCCTTTGCCATGCTGCGTAATGATAACCGGACGCTTGGTGTCATGGACCTGTTTGATGTAAGAAGCTATTGCATTCCTGACTTCCGACATGGATCTGATGTCTTGATCGATTTTGAATTTTTGCATTTTGCACCTCTTTATGTATTTATTTTGTACATAATATCATACAAATTCAGGTGCAATCAACCGTTTTTTTAGGGCCTGACGACCGCCCTCTTTTAACTTACCCTTCGAGTTCACCTTGGAATTTGGACCAAGCTAACATATTATCGGGTACGTTTATATCTGGTTTGTTTAAAACGAATAGTATCGGGTGCATTCTCAGCCGCCCGTTGTTGTGGTTAAATAAAACGCCTGAGTTCACAGGCTGCTTTGGAGGGAGCGGCAGCGAACGGAAACGCAGTCCTGTGCAACGATTTGTTAAGTTTCGCTTTTAGCATGCTTAGTCCAACTTTTCCAAGTATTCTTTCAATACATGAGCGTGGCTGTGTTTTTTATCTTTTGCACCGTATAAAAGAATGAGATCTTTCTGATTTACTTCTTCCATATGTTCTTTCGCCTTATTTTTAATCTTGCTCAGCTCGCTCAGATATTTTTTTCTAAAATCACTCCATTTATCGGGGTCATGAGAAAACCATTTTCTCAGATCATCACTTGGAGCCAAATCCTTCCAGTGCCCATCAAGGTCAGCCTCCTCCTTTGATACGCCGCGTGGCCACAACCGGTCCACTAAAGCGCGATACCCCTGCGGCACGTTATCGTCATAAATACGATGTATCTTAATATTCATCCTTGCTCTTCCTTTTGCTGAAACTTGCAGTGAATTGCGCAGTGAAACCTAACGCTGATTCCATCTCTTTTCAAAACTCCTATAAAATTATTTCTCTGAAATCACTATAAAAAATCATGATATTGATTATGTGTCGCGACGCATAATCAATATCCCAGGCGCCATTTCCCGCCAATTTTCACATTCCATATTCCGCCCGCTCGATGAGTTCGGTCTGGATGTCGCGGTTGAGCATGACGAAATAGGCGTTGTAGCCGGAGATGCGGACCATCAGGTCTTTGTAGCGGTCCGGGTGGGCCATGGCGTCCTTGAGGGTTTCGGAGGTCACCACGTTGAACTGGAGCTGCATGCCGCCCATGTCGAAGTAGGTTTTAACATACGATTGCATGATATCGACGTTTTTCTCCCGGGAATCCTCGGGCTTGAGGTTGAGCTTGACGTTGAAGGCGATGTTGTTGTCCATGGTTTTGGGATCGAGCCGGGCCACGTCCCGGATGTTGTCCAAAAAACTATGGGACGCGGATGGATGGGGCGTGAGGCCGGGGGTGAAGGCCTTGCCGAATTTGCGGCCCGAGGGGAGTGCACCGGAAAGGGAACCGTAGGCCACGTGTTGAGACATGGACCAGAACCCGGTGGTGTAGGGGCCGCCCCGGAAATTGGTATGCTCCCGGTGGATGGCGTGCACCAGGCGCGCCACCCGGTTGGCCATGCGCAGGGCCCCGGGATCGCCGGAGCCGAACCGGGGGACCTGTTTGGCGATCATGGCGGCCAGGGCCGGGTCGTTTTTGAAATCATCGTCAATGGCGGCCTTGAGCCGGTCGAAGCTGACGGTTTTATCCTCAAACACCAGTCGTTTGACCACCAGCAGGGAATCCACCACGTCGGCCAGGCCGATGTTGGACGTGCCCGAGGTGTTGTAGACGGCGCCGCCGCGGGTGACGTCAACGGCCTTTTCCACCGGGCCGGTCATCATGGCCGACAGAAACGGCGTAGGCCGCTGTTGGGCGTGGATGTCGGCCAGCATATTGTTGAATTCCACGGCCTGGCCGATAAGAAACCGCAACTGGGTTTCATAGGCTGCGAAAAAGTCGGCAAAGGTCTTGAAATCGCCGTTTTCAACGCCGCCGGTTTCGGGTCCGGGCGCCCATCGCATCAGGGGATGGTATCCGTTGTTAAGCGCCATTTCCAGGGGCGCCACCAGGTTGAACAGGATGGAGCCGGTATGGCCCATGTGCTTGCCGGAGATGGACGGCTCCACGCATCCGGTGGCCGACCAGTCCCGGATATCTTTGAGGGGGTATTTGTGCTGTTTCAATGATTGAAACACGGCCTTGTCGTTGTGCATGGACGGGGTGCCCGCGGTGATGATGTTGACCTCACAGAGGCGCTTTAAATAGGCGTCGGAATTGATTCCCGGGTGGAACCGGGCATTGACGTTGACGTCGCGAAGGCCCAGCATTTCAGCAGCCTTGAGCATGATATAGGTCATGTCGCAGACCGCGTCTTCGCCTTTCGGGGTGACCCCGCCGATGGTCAGGGCCTGGGTGGCCGAGGCCCCGCCGAACAGGTAATTGCCGATGTCCGGGGACAAGGGCAGGTGGTCCGAGAGCCGCAGAAACAGGCATCCCATCAGTTCCACGGCATGACGGATGCAGGCCGATCGCGCGGCTTTGGTGTTGAGCCGGGCCATATCGTGGGCGAAATACGGCTGGAGCCACTGGTCCAGACGCCCGAACGACATGCCGGTGTTGGCGTTTTCCATGTTAATGGCGATCCAGACCAGGTTGACGACATTGACGGCTTCATTTAAGGTCCGGGCCGGGTGCATGGGAACCCGCTCCAGGATCCGGCTCAAGCGGTTAAGTTCAGCCCGCCGTTTTTTGTCTTTGACGTTTCCGGCGTCGGCTCTGGCGATTCGGGCCAGATTGGCGGCATAGGCGTTTAATCCCTTGAGGGTCAGGCTCATGGCTTCCAGGGTCGTCTGCTGGTCGGCGGTGAGGTCTTTATCGACCTGGCGCGCGGCAATATCGGCCAGGATCCCCAGGGTCCCTCTGGTGAGGATTTTCGGAAAATCCGGCACCGTATGGGAAACGCCCACGGATTTCCAGACAAAATAGGCCACCCATCGCTCTTCGATTTTCTGGCACAGGGGATGGTCGTGCGCTTTTCTTACCCATTCCCGGAAGTTGCGGTGCATCCAGAAGGGGAATACGTCAAAATGAAGCTTGCGGGCGGTTTCTTCGGAGATGGCATAGGGGTTGAGAATGCGCTTGTCGATGGACGCCAGTTCGCCCCAGCACATGGTGCCCTGGGCGTCCGGATAGATGACCACGCCGATGGCATTATTGGTGGTGGTGGTTCCGGCGACAAGATCGTTTTCCCGGATGATGGGCTTTTTATTGGCCATAAGATGAAAAAAAGCCTCTGCCTGCCGGGTCACGGGATTCCAGGGGGCGCCGTCCCGGTCGGTTTCAAATCCGTTTTCCCGGCACCAGGCCGTGATTAGTCCGGCCCGTTCGGCGCAGATCTCCGGCTTGATGTTGAAATAGCGTTTTTTAAATTCCGCCAGCCGCGGAAAATCATCGATGCTGAATGCCGACAGATAGGGATCGGGCAGAAAAGCCACACCCGGGTCAACGGCTTCGGCCCCCATCCGGTAATGGCGGCGGGCCAGAAGTTCTTCGGCCAGTGCCGGGTTGTCCTGGTCAAAAGTCTGTTTTCGGTCCGAAAGATCGGCGTGGTGGGCTTTTTCCAGCGTTTTCTGATGTTTTTTGCCCATGAGAAGGGACACGTAGTAGTTAAACGCCTGGAGGCAGGACAGATTGCCCGTCAGGAGCATCCGGTTTTTTAAAATCAGATTGAGGGTTTCATTGGGGGTGGAGCGGAGCATTTCCACCAGGGCGGTCTCGTTTTCAAACTGCAAGACGGCGTCGGCGTCTTGGGGGATATGTTTGAGAACCGACATCTTCCCGTTTTTAAACACCGCGGCCTGGCACACCCCGTCGGTTTCGGTTTTAAACCCGATGGAAAAATCAATCCAGCCATCGGATCCTTTCAGATATTGATTCAGGGAAGACCGCCGGTTAAACAGCACGGCCATGGTCCGCAGCAGCAGATGGGAAGCGGAGTTGAACAAAAAGTTTCTGCCTTTTCCGCGCAGTCCCGGCAGGGGCGAAAACAAAAAGGCGGGCAGGAAATGATAGGGATGACGGCTGCTCATTCTTTTGTCCTTTTTCTTGATCCATGCGCTGATGGAGCGTTGGAAAATCGAGATGGAAACTGAGCAGAAAATAGAATAACAGATTTTGGGATCGGATTCCAGCAGTAATTGCTGCGGACCGGCAAAAAGTCCAATTTCTGGATTGCGCGTTCGGAAGTTAGTTTATCAGGCCGTGATGGTCATTTGGAAGAAAAATGAAACGGGCCGGCAGGATGCCGGCCCGCGGAAAAATCAAGAATGAAAAATGGCACTAGGCCCGGGCTTTAATGAGCATCTGGTCGGCCCAGGCCCTGGCGTCTTTAAGATCGGCGTCATCCGGATGGGAGCTGGCGCTGGCGGCTTCTTCGGCCCAGGCTTTATGCTCACTTGATTGCATCATGGCGTCGATGACCGATTGTACAACCTTTCCCCGGCAGCCGAACGTTCCCAGAACCTTTCCCTTGGGCAGGGTGTGGGCGGTCTCGAAGGCGGTTCTGGCCAGGGGGCCGTTGCGCAGGCTGCCGTGAGTAGCGAAAATCGCCACTTTCGTACCGGCCGGAATCGAACGCAGAAAGGCGTCGGCTTTTTTGGGAACGGAATTGGAGTGGACCGGAAAACCGACAAAAACAAGCTGGTATGCGCCCGGGTCTGGGGCCGCGTTGATCTCGGCAATTTCTTTTTCCGGTAGTTCCAGGCTATCGAATATGGCTTCCGCCACTTTCTGGGTATTGCCGGTTTGCGAAAAATAGGTGACCAGAATCTTCATTGTTTTTTCTCCTTTGAATTTCCGTGAATATCGGTTTCAACAGGGCATCGGCATCAATACGGATGATCAGGTTAGTAAAAGCCGACCATATGGGAAAAGCGGCGGGTTTGTCAAGGGGTTTAGTTTTGCCGTGCTTAGTCCTGCATATTCAGAGCGTCTCCTCCGGGAAGCCCCAGCTCCCTGGCACGGAGCACCCGTCGCAAAAGTTTTCCGCTGCGGGTCCTGGGTAGTTTTTCGAGAACGGCGATTTCCCTTACCTGGATATCGTTTGAAAGATTGCCCTTAAGAAAGGCTTTAATTTCGTATGTAAGGCGGGTAGAGGGAATATAGCTCGATTTCAGGGTGATGAAGGCTTTCAGTGTGGAAATCCCGCTTCCCGGCTCTGTTCCCCTGGAGATGACTGCTGATTCGCCCACCGCTGGATGCATACAGAGCAACTGTTCGATTTCAAAAGGGCCGATGGATTTATTTTCGCCGGTTTTCAGAAGATCATCATTTCGTCCATGATGATAGAAATACCCTTCTTCATCCTGAAGGGCAATGTCTCCGGTGACAAACCATTGATCGTTTTTGAAATACAGGGAGAACCGGGCGTTGTCCTGCCAGAGGGCGGTCATCATTCCCGGCCAGGGGGCTTTCATGGCCAGTTCCCCCAGCGAAAGCGGGGGAAGGGGATGGCCGCGTTCATCAAGAATGGCGGCCTCGATGCCGGGCAGAGGCTTGCCGATGGAGCCGGGCTTAATATCCATGCACGGATAATTGGCGATGCAGATGATGCCGGTTTCGGTCATCCACCAGGTGTCATGGGGATAACGGTTCAGGTGCTGGCTGATCCAGTAGAACAGATCGGGCACCAGGGGAGCTCCTACGGTGGCGATATGTTGCAGAGAATCGAGCCGGTAACGGGAGGGAAGATCATTGCCGGCTTCCATGAGATCCCGGACGATTTTCGGGGTGGTGTACCAGGTGCTCACCCGGTGGAGTTCCATGGTACGATACCAGTTCGCGGCGGTAAAGGGGTCGCATTGCACAACCGATGTCACGCCACAGAGCCAGGAGGCGAATCCGCCGTAAACCGTACCGGTGACCCATGCCGGGTCCGCATCCACCCAGAGTACGGAAGAAGGTTGCAGGTCCAGCACCCACCGGGCCGAGGCCAGGATGCCGGTCATGTCCGCATGGGTGTGAATCACGCCTTTGGGTGGACGCGTGGAACCCGAGGTGTAAATCATGTAAAGAGGCGCGGTCGGCGGCAGAGAAACGGGCGTAAAATCATCGGGCATGCGGTTGACCCGGTCCATGATGTTGATTTCATTGGCAAACAGTCCGGGTTTTGGACCGTTGATCAACAGAATATGTTCCATCTGGGAAGCGGACTCGTGGGATATTTTTTCCACCAGGTCCGGAAGGGTCACCAGCCCTTTGGGCGTGGTGCTCTGGATTCTCATTTCCAGTTCATAAAAGGTCGAAGACGAGAATACCGGACAGAAAATCACCCCCATGCGCGCGCACGCGGCCATGACGAAAAACGCTTCCGGGCACGGCGGGAGAAGAATGATCAGGCGATCGCCGGTAACGTATCCGTGTTCGGCCAGCATGTGGGCCCATTTGCTGGTCATGGCCTTGAGTTCCGCAAAAGAAAACGAAAGTGTGGTTTCGCATTTCTGAAAGATCAGGGATGTCAGGTTCCGGCGCTGGGGATCCGCCGCCCACCGGTCGATGGATTCGGTGATGATGTTCATGCGATCCGTGCCGTACCACGAAAACTCCTTTTCGATTTCCGTCCAGCGAAAAGACCGGCGGATCTCATCATACGAGGACAGGTTGGCGGTTTTGTTTTGAGCAGAAATGCGGGCTTTAATCATGGATGACTCCAAGTGGCAAATGTATCATGCGGATCTTTTTAACAAGATCGCGCATGGCCGGGTCCGGTTGCGGCCCGGATATTTCAGGTTCTTCCGGTTCACGGTTTTTCATCAGCGCGGCAAGTACCGCTTTGACCGATGCGTTCAGAGACGATGGATCATAGCCTCCTTCCAGGGATAACAAAAGGGGCGCCGGCGGCGTCAATCCACGGCCCAGTGCGCAAAGCAGACGCGTGATGCCGGCATAAATCGATGTCGACCACCGGGACCGGCCGATGGGATCGTCGCTGTGCGCATCGAATCCGGCGGCCACTATGACCATTGCGGGTTTAAAGCCTTTAAAAATTAACGGCAGTATTTCCGCATAAAGATAAAGAATATCATTTTCGGACATATCACGGTCAAGGGGAATATTCATGGTATATCCCTCACCTTTCCCCCGACCGGTCTCCTCCAGTTCGCCCGAGTAAGGATAGAGCATAATATCGTGGGTTGACAGATAAAATACCCGGGGGTCCTCATAAAAAATATCGTGAATGCCGTTGCCGTGATGGATGTCCCAGTCGATGATCAGTACCCGTTCCAGGCCGTATCGGTCAATAGCATATCGAGCCGCAATGGCGATATTGTTGAAGACGCAGAAACCAGCGGCCCGGTCGGGCAGGGCATGGTGACCCGGGGGCCGGGCCAGGGCGAAAAAGGCGTCGTACTGGCCCGACACCAGGGCATCCACGCCCTGCAGGCAGGCTCCCACAGCGAGCCAGGCGGCCCGGTAGGTGCTGGCAGAGGCCGGCGTGTCCGGGGCCAGACTGGTGATCCGGTGCTCGGCGGTTTTCATGATCCGCTTGATATAGGCCGGGGTATGGATTTTTTCGATCCATTCCAGGGCGGCCGGCTCAGGGTTGAAAAATTTGACCCGATCAGCAAATGTCTGATCCAGCATGCGGTAGATCGCAGTCAGACGCTGGGGATGTTCGGGATGGAAATGACCGGTTTTGTGTTCCAGAAACCGGTCATCTCTTGAAACGCCGATGGTAAGGTTCATTTACTGCTCATGATATCATAATCCTGAAATATCGATCCGGTCCTGGATCAATTTTTCAATGATCGATTCATCGGCGATGGTGGAGGTATCGCCGAGTTCATCCAACCTGCCGGCGGCTATTTTTTTCAGAATCCGGCGCATGATCTTGCCGCTGCGGGTTTTGGGCAGGCCTTCCACCCACTGGATCACGTCAATGGTGGCAATGGGTCCGATTTCCGTGCGGACCTGCTGCACCAGATCTTTTTTCAACGCGTCGGAAGGAGTCACGCCGCTTTTAAGAATCACAAAGGTGTAAATCCCCTGGCCCTTGACGGAATGAGGAAATCCTACCACCGCGGCTTCGGCGATATCATGGTGCAGCACCAGGGCGGATTCAATTTCCGCCGTGCCCAGGCGGTGGCCGGAAACATTGAGCACGTCGTCGATGCGGCCGCTGATCCAGAAATAGCCGTCTTCATCCTTTCTGGCGCCGTCTCCGGTGAAATACATGCCCGGCACCTGGCTGAAATACGTGTCGATGAACCGTTCATGATCGCCGTATACACTGCGGGCCATGCCCGGCCAGGGCTTGCGGATGCACAGTACGCCCTCCTCGTCGGGATAGCGGACTTCCTCGCCGGCATCGTCTAAAATCACCGGATCGACGCCGAAAAACGGAAAGGAGCAGGAGCCGGGCTTGAGGGGGGCCACCCCGGGCAGAGGAGTGAGCATATGGCCGCCGGTTTCCGTCTGCCACCAGGTGTCGACGATGGGGCATTGATCCCTGCCGATATAATGGTGGTACCATCGCCATGCCTCGGGATTAATGGGTTCCCCCACAGTCCCAAGGAGGGTCAGGGAGGAAAGATCATGTTTTTTGATGTGGGATTCGCCTTCCTTGGCCAGGGCGCGGATGGCTGTGGGTGCGGTGTAGAATTTGTGGACCCCGTATTTTTCCACCACGGCCCAGAACCGGTCGAAATCCGGATAACTCGGCACGCCCTCGAACATCACGCTGGTCAGAGCGTTGATCAGGGGACCGTAAACAATATAGCTGTGGCCGGTGATCCAACCGATATCCGCCGTGCACCAAAACAGCTCGTCATCCTTTAAGTCGAAGGTCAGTTGCGTGGTCATGGCCGCGTATACCAGGTACCCGCCGTGGGTATGCACCACGCCTTTGGGTTTGCCGGTACTGCCGCTGGTATAAAGAATAAACAGGGGGTCTTCGGCATCCATGGTTTCGGGTTTGACGTAATCGGGAAGACCGGGGGCGGCTTCGAGTTCATGCCACCAGTGTTCCCGGGGATCCTCGAGGTGAAGCCCGGCATTGGTCCGGTTGACCACGATGACGTTTTTAACCTGTGGACAGGAAGTCAGGGCCTTGTCCACGTTTTGTTTCAGGGGGACCGGCTTGCCGCCCCGATAACCGCCGTCGGCGGTGATCACCACCCGGGCATCGCAGTCCTTGATCCGGTTGGCGATGGCTTCGGCGGAAAACCCGCCGAAGACCACGGAATGGATGGCGCCGATCCGGGCGCAAGCCAGCATGGCTACGGGAAGTTCAATAATCATGGGCAGATAGATCAGGACCCGATCGCCTTTTCGGATGCCCTGCTTCTGAAGAACAGCGGCAAACCGATTGACCCGGGTGTAGAGATCGCCGTAGGTATAGGTTTTTGTTTCATTTGGATCATCGCCTTCCCAGTAATAGGCGATTTTGTTACTGAGCCGGTCGATATGACGGTCCAGGCAATTATACGATGCATTCAATTTGCCGTTGCCGAACCAGGCGATTTCGGCTGTTTCAAAGTTGTATTTTAAAACAAAATCCCATTCCTTTTCCCATGTGAGATATTTTCGGGCCTGTTCGGACCAGAATTCATCCGGCTGGTTGACGGAGCGTTTATACATTTCATTATATTGCTCCATACTGTTGATATAGGCGATTTTGCGGTAAGTTTCCAGATGGGCGTCGTAAAATTTCGGGTGTTCCGACATTCATTACCTCCTTGTATCACGGTTTTGCTTTTACATCGTTATTCATGGGTTCATCGAATCTGCACGACAATACAACCACGCCTTCTTCATTCACGGAGTGGACTTTGTAGGGAAGTCTTTTGAAAAGTTTGATCATTCCCCGGTTTCCCGGGGCGGTATAGGCGGTAAATCCTTTAATTCCGTTTGCCAGGGCGGCCTCATGGAGCTTTTTCAAAATGACATGGGCGATCCCCTTATTCTGCCATGGTTTTGCCACCGAAAACGCGATTTCAGCAATATTTTTTTTTGGTTCAATCATATACGCTCCGATGCCGATGACCGTGCCAAAGCCGAATTCGCCGGTTATGGCCAGAATGGTCAAGTTGTTGATATAATCGATTTCAAACATGGACTCCACGTCATCCCGCAGAAAGTAAGTTTTTTCATAAAAAAATCGGGCAATAACGTCATTTTTATCCAGATTGTAGAAGTGTTCCTGAATGCGGCGCTCATCCACGGGCTTGGCCGGGCGGAACATCACGGTCTGGCCGTCATAGCGCCGGATTTCCTCCAGGCCCGCTGGATAGACGCCGGAGATGGCTTCGGTGAGTTTTCGTCCCCGGGTCAGCAACCCCTGTTCCTTGGCTTTTTCAAAAAGTTCGGCCCGAAACCGCGGATGGGCCAGGCTGATCATGGCCGTGGCGCGCTCCTGGAGGTTTTTCCCAAAGAGATTGACCGCGCCGTATTCGCTGATCACATAGGATACCTCGCTTCTCGGGATCACCACGGCGCCGCTGGACAAGGACGGTACGATCCGGGTTTCGGAGCCGTCCATGCTTGTGGAAGGAATCAAGAGGATTGACTTGCCTTCCGGGCACGCGGAGGCGCCGCGCATAAAATCCAGTATGCTCGAGACGCCGGCGAAATAGTTGTGCGGCAGGGCTTCGGCCGAAGCCTGGCCGGTCAGATCCATTTCCATGATCATGTTGACCGACACCATTTTATTGTGCTGGGCGATGATGCCGGGCTTGTTGACATAATCCGACGGGTGGAAAATGATGGACGGGTTGTCATGGACGAATTCATAAAGATTGGTCGACCCCACCGCGTTGCTGGCCACCAGCTTGCCGTCATTGATGCCTTTATACCGGTTGGTGATGACGCCCATGGCCACCAGGTCCATGATGCCGTCAATGATGAACTGGGTATGCACGCCCAGATCGTTTTTGTCGGACAGGGCCAGCAGAATGGCCTGGGGCGTAGCGCCGAGACCGAGCTGAAAGGTGGAACCGTCTTCGATGAGGTTGGCCACCAGCCGGGCGATCTTGTGGGCGGTTTCAAATTCCGGCAGACTGTCGATGGTCAACAGGGGTTCCTCATATTCCACCACCAGGTCCACGTCGTTGACATGAATAAAGCTGTGTCCCAGTACCCGAGGCATCCGGGGATTGACCTGAGCGATTACCAGATCCGCGGATTTCACGGCGGCAAGTCCCACGTCCACAGAGATGCCCAGGCTCATCCAGCCGAAATCATCCGGCATTGATGTTTGCACCATGGCCGCGTTAAGCGGCAGGTTGCGTTTCATGAACAGACCGGGAATGGCCGATATATTGATGGGCGTGATAAACGGTTTATTGGGAGCCAGATGGGCGACGGCGGCGGATCCCTGGTAAAAATTGCGGATGCTGAAATTTTCACAATGTTTTTCATCCGCCAGCCGGGTGATGGGGGAATTCTCCAGGCTCATAAGCCGGACGATTTCCAGATCGGAAAACTTATCGGCCATTTGAATCAGCGTTTTCGCCAGGTGCTGGGGCTCTCCGCAGGACGATCCCACGAAAATCCGCTGCCCGGAGCGGACCTGATTCAGGGCGTTTTCCGCGCTGGTCCGTTTTTGAACATATTCATCCGGCCAGTAAGCAACGGCCATGGCATTATTCCTTTTCCGCTTTCAAAACTTTTATCGCAACAATAAACAATGTTTAGGGTCCCGGCATTGCCACTACACGCCGGAACCACTGCCGGTACAGATGAATAATCTATCACAGATGATCGAAGTGAGACAATAAAAACATTTAAAAATTGGGGACAGCCACTAATTTTTAATGGAGGCCCCTGCGTTCAGACGCAGAGCGTTACCGCTTGACAGTATGCGCGTTTCATTGTAGTTTCGGGAAGATGAAATTTGGCATAACTTTACGAAAAAAAACATGAAACCCACGGCATTCAAAACAAAAAAAGGATTGTGGCGGTACCTGCTTCCGGTGCTGATGATGATCCTTTGCGGTCTTTCCGGTCATGCGGCAGCGGCCCAGAAGATCTACGTGGCCCCCATTGCGGGAGAGGTGGATCCGGGGATGGCCGCCTTTGTGGCCCGGGTTCATGAGGAAGCCTCCGTCGATCCGGATGCCCTGGTCATCATGACCATCGACACGTTCGGAGGCCGCCTTGATTCGGCCCTGGAAATTGTTGAAACCCTGTTGAAATTTCCTGAAAAGAAAACCATCGCCTTTGTCGAAAGCAAGGCCATTTCCGCCGGTGCGCTGATCGCTTTGGCCTGCGCCGATCTGGTGATGCGGCCCGCCACCACCATCGGTGATTGCGCGCCCATCATTTATACCCAGGAAGGACCGGAAATGATGGGGGAAAAATTCCAGTCGCCCATTCGCGCCAAGTTTCGCGCCCTGGCCCAGCGGAACGGCTATCCCCAGGTCCTGACAGAAGCCATGGTGACCGCCGAGAAAGAGGTCTATGCCATTGAAATCGGTGAAGAGCAGCTATTGATGGACGAGAAGACCTATGGGGACCTGACGTCCGAGGAGCTTGACAATATCGTTTCGAAAAAGACCATCGTGGCCGAGGGAGAGCTGCTCACCATGAACGCGGCCGAAGCCCTGGAATACGGTTTTTCCCGGATGACGGTCGACACCTTCGAAGAAATGCTGGAGAAGATGGGAATCGCGGATTACGAGATTGTCCGGATTGAAGAGATGTGGTCGGAAACCTTGGTGCGGTTTATCGGGAGGATCGCGCCGATTCTGATGATGATCGGTCTGGGCGCCCTCTATATTGAACTCAAGGCCCCCGGCTTCGGATTGCCGGGCATGATCGGCGTTATCTGCCTGGCAATTGTCTTTCTCAATCAGTATCTCGTGGGCCTGGCAAATTATACGGAGTTGCTGATCATCCTGCTTGGCCTGGCGTTAATGGGAGTGGAGTTGTTTGTTCTTCCCGGGTTCGGCATCGCCGGGTTTACCGCCATTTTGATCATCGCCCTGGGCCTGGTGCTGACCTTGCAGGATTTTGTGGTTCCCGACCCATCGATTCCCTGGCAGGTGGATATTCTCAAAACCAATCTGTTGCGGGTATTAGGCGCCTGGGTGGGGGCCGTTGTTTCCGGGATTCTGATTCTGCGCTATGTCATGCCCTGGCTTTCCATCGGTCGGGAAGGTCCCTTTCTGATGTCGGATTTAAGGGGATCCCATGCGGATTCCACTGAGACGGCCCGTATACATGTGGGCGACCGGGGGAAGGCGGCTACGGATCTCCGGCCGTCGGGTAAAGCGGAAATCAACGATGATCTGTTCGACGTGGTCACGGAAAATGAATTTCTGGGTCGCGGCACCCCGGTGTTGGTTACGCTGGTTCGGGGCAACTGGATTGTTGTCTCAAAGGATGAAACAGCATGAACCCCTTTTTGTTCCCCGTTATTTTGCAGGTTTTGGGCGCGCTGGTGCTTATTGCCGAATTTGTGCTGCCGTCGGCCGGCATTCTGACCGTTATTGCCGCTTCCCTGATCGGGTATTCCCTTTATATGGTTTTTACCGGCATATCGACCTTTGCCGGTTATATGTTTATCCTGGCGGATATTTTCGTGCTGCCGGCGGTGGTGTTTGCCGGTTTCAAGCTTATGGCCGCATCACCCGTTACTCTTAAAACGTCGCTGAGCCGGGCCGCAGGGTATTCCTCCCAGGCCGAGATATTGAGCGGCTGGCTGAATAAAACCGGAGAGGCCATTACGGATCTCAGGCCGGCCGGCACCGCCAGAATCGATGGCAAGCGGGTGGATGTGGTCAGCCGCGGTGAATATATCAGCAAGGGAAGTCTGATCCGGGTTACGACAGTGGAGGGCAACCGCGTGGTGGTCCGGGAAATTTCAAAATAAAAAAAAGGAGTGTGGGGATGGATATTCAAACCATTGGTTTTTTTCTGGTTGTTCTTGTTTTTATCGTTGTTATTTTTTTTCTGGGGTCGTTTATCACCCTCTGGATTCAGGCACTGGTTTCCGGGGCTAGGGTGGGGTTTTTTAATATCGTCTTTATGCGGCTCCGGAAAGTCTCGGCCAAGCTTATCGTTAATTCCAAGATCATGGCAGTCAAAGCCGGGCTTGAGTCGATCACCACCAATGATCTGGAATCCCATTATCTTGCCGGCGGGGATGTCATGCGGGTGGTCCAGGCCCTGATCGCCGCGGACAAGGCCAACATCGATCTCAAGTTCAACCGGGCCGCAGCCATTGATCTGGCCGGCCGCAACGTGCTGGAAGCCGTGCAGATGAGTGTCAATCCCAAGGTCATCGAGACGCCGCTGGTGTCGGCCATGGCCAAGGATGGGATTCAGCTCAAAGCCATCTCAAGGGTCACGGTGCGGGCCAATATCGATCGGCTCGTGGGTGGGGCCGGCGAAGAAACCATCCTGGCCCGGGTGGGCGAGGGCATCGTCAGCACCATCGGTTCTTCCGACAGCCATAAGGATGTTCTGGAAAACCCCGACAGCATTTCCAAACGGGTTCTGGCCAAGGGCCTGGATGCGGGAACCGCCTATGAAATTCTTTCCATTGATATCGCCGACGTGGATGTGGGCAAGAATATCGGTGCGGAACTGGCCATTGACCGGGCCGACGCGGATAAGAACATCGCCCAGGCCAAGGCCGAGGAGCGGCGGGCCATGGCGTATGCCGTCGAGCAGGAAATGAAGGCCAGGGTCCAGGAAATGCAGGCCAAGGTGGTAGAAGCCGAAGCACAGGTCCCGCTGGCCATGGCCGAAGCCTTCCGCAAGGGCAATCTTGGCATCATGGATTATATGCGAATCAAAAATATCGAAGCCGACACCCAGATGCGTGATACTCTGGGCGCCCCGGCAGACGGCGAACAGCCGCCTCAAACACCGGGGTCCGATAAATAGGGAGTAAAAGCGTTGGTTCCGTGAATGCCGCCGCGCCGGGCGATATGACCCGGCGCGGCTTACGGCGCAAAGGAGAAAAAATGGATTTAGGTGATCTGGTATTTTTTCTTATTTTTATTATCATTATCATCACCAATATATTCGGCCAGATGAAAAAAACCCGCCGGCCGCCATCGGATGCCGGTGACGCCGGGGAGGAGCGGTTTGAATCCCGGACCCGTCCGGAACCGGATGAGACGCCCCCTTCGGACAAAACCGGCTGGCGTCAGGCCCTCGACAATATTTTGACCGAGGTCCGGGAGCAGGCTCAAAACCGTTCCGAGACCGAAGCAGAGTCTGAAGATTTTTCCGGACGACAGCCGTCGGGTTGGGATATTTTGATGGGAGGCGCCGGTAAAGATCGCGACCCCGGTACCGTGAACCGTCCACAACCCAACCGGGAAACCGGGGCCAGAGAGACAGCGCTTAAAAAAGATAAAAAGGTTTCTTCAGCCCCGGCCGCCGGTGTAAAGCGTGTGTCACATTATACACCGGCATCCCGGCAGCGATCGGAAAGAACGGTATATACACCGAGCAGGCGGCGGCGACCGGAAAGGACCATTTATACGCCGGCCTACAGGAGCGAGGAGCAGCGGAAAACGGTCGGCGTCAGATACGGCCACGGCCCGGCCCGACGTCGGATGCCGTTGCAGGATCTTAAAAATGCCATTATCTGGCATGAAATTTTTTCCCCGCCGGTCGGCCTGCGCGACAGGGAAAGCGGGAAATTCGGAGGATTTTGATGAAAATCGCTGTAACGGGAAAGGGAGGCAGCGGAAAAAGTACCCTATCGGTGCTCATGGCACGGGCATTTCGAAAACTGGGTTACCGGGTTCTGCTGGTGGATGCGGATGAATCCAATATGGGGCTGGAAAGCCTTGCCGGCATTTCATCGCCCGTGCACCTTCTGCATTTTCTCGGCGGGAAAAAAGGGTTTAAGCAGAAACTCAACCAGGGAATACAGTTTGACAATCCCGCCGGCATTTTTACCGGCAAACAGACCATCGCGGATCTGCCCGAAGAATGCGTGGCCACCTCCGACGATGTTGATTTTCTGATTATCGGCAAGATTCATGATTTCGGCGAGGGATGCGCCTGTCCCATCGGCGTGCTGGCAAAAAAGTTTCTGGCCAGCCTGGATCTCGGCGCTGATGAGATGGTGCTGGTGGACACTGAAGCCGGTTTGGAGCATTTCGGCAGGGGAATGGAAGCGGAATGCGACCGGATCGTGGGCGTGATCGATCCCACGGCCGAATCGTTTCGTCTGGCCGCCAAAATGCGGGCCATGGCCGCTGCCGCCGGTCGGAATATCGGCTTTGTCTTAAATAAGGTCGAACCCTCCATCGAGGCGGTCATGCGCGCGCAGCTGGGTTCCAACGGTGTCCTCGGCGCTATTCCCAAAGATGACGGCATCTTCATGGAAAGCCTGCAAGGCGCGCCTCTGACTCGCAGTCTTGCCGAGGTGGACGAGGTCTGCCGAAAAATCGTTTCCGCAAATTGACGGGCAGTTCTTCTTCCACGTTTTGAACTCCTTTTCCTACATACGCGTTTTTATTCTCACTTCGATCGCCATGATCGCCTTTGCGGCAAATTCCTTGCTTTGCCGGGGCGCTCTTACGGATACCGGCATTGACGCGGCCAGCTTCACCGCCATTCGACTACTTTCCGGGGCGGTGATGCTCTGGCTGGTGGTGAAGATAAGATCCGGGAAACATTCGGGGAAAGGAAGCTGGATATCGGCCTTTGCCCTGTTCGGGTATGCCGCCGGTTTTTCTTTTGCCTATGTGACTCTGCCGGCAGGTACCGGCGCGCTCCTGTTATTCGGAGCTGTTCAGGCAACCATGATCGGCTATGGCCTTATTTTGGGAGAACGGCTGGGAAAGCGGCAACTCCTGGGTCTGATATGTGCTGTCGGCGGCCTGGTCGGCCTTTTGCTGCCGGGTCTTTCGGCACCGCCGCTGGGCGGGGCCCTGTTGATGCTGGGCGCCGGTTTTTCATGGGGGGTTTATTCCCTGCGCGGAAGAGGCAGGGGGGATCCCAACAGGGTTACAGCCGGAAATTTCATTCGCGCTGTTCCCATTGCCGCTGCCTTGAGCCTGGCAACCCATGCCGGCATTTCTATTGATGCGGCCGGATTCTGGTACGCGGTGGTATCCGGAGCGATTGCATCGGGTTTGGGCTATGTGATCTGGTATATGGCCTTGCCCATGTTGCGAGCAGCTACCGCCGCTACCGTGCAACTCAGTGTTCCGGTCATTGCGGCATTAGGCGGCGTCGTGCTGCTCAGCGAGCCCCTTTCCCTGCGATTGACACTGGCCTCCATTGCCATACTCGGGGGCATCGGCCTGGTGATTCTGGAGAAATCAAGCAAACGAATCAATTGACAGCAGGTATAGATTTCTATATTATAAAAAATTTTATTATAGGTAAAAACGGCGAATGGCAAGTGTGCGTGTATGAAGGAACGAAAAAATAGATATTCATTTGTTATTATTACTTTCTGGCTTTTATTGATGCCGTTGGCGCTTTTTTCGTTACCTGCGGTTGCCGACGCATATGATGAGATTGGAAATAGTGATGTGCCGTCGGAACAGGACCCCGACCACCTTCAGACATATCTTTATTACGCCGACAGCCGATCGCAGTTTTTAAAAGCTGAAACGCGTTTGTTCTCTCCGGCGCAAGACCCGATTTCCACTTGCCGGTTGCTGGTGGAAGGGATTATCGACGGCCCTGCGGGGGGCCTGAGGGCAACGATTCCGGAAGACACCCGGGTGCTGGCGGTATATCTCACAGAGGACAAAACCGCCTGGATTGATTTGAGCCGGGAGGTGACCGCCGGACCGGGCGGCATATGGGCCGAGGTCATGGCCCTGTATTCCATCGTCAATACGGTGACCCTCAACATGCCGGAAGTGGATCAGGTGAAGCTGCTGATTGACGGCAAGGCGGCGGAAACCCTGGCGGGTCACATTGATATCCGGTTTCCCTTTAAAGCGAATATGTTATTGGTTCGATGAAACATAAACATAAAATTAATCAGATCCGCAATATCGGCATTATCGCGCATATCGATGCCGGTAAAACCACCGTCACGGAGCGGATCCTTTATTATACGGGACGTTCGTATAAGATCGGCGAAGTTCACGACGGCGAGGCTGTCATGGACTGGATGCCCGATGAACAGGAACGGGGAATTACCATTACCTCTGCCGTGACCACCTGCGAATGGAAAAATTGTGAAATCCACATTATCGACACACCGGGTCACGTGGATTTCACCATTGAAGTGGAGCGGTCCCTGCGGGTGCTGGACGGCGCCGTAGGGGTATTTTGCGCAGTGGGCGGCGTGGAGCCTCAGTCCGAAACGGTATGGCGTCAGGCCGACAAGTATCTGGTGCCGAAAATGGCTTTTATCAACAAAATGGACCGGGTCGGTGCGGATTATTTTCGAACCGTTGAGATGATCCGGGATCGCTTGAACGCCAATCCGCTGTTGCTGCAGATACCGATCGGTCAGGAGGACGGTTTCCGTGGGATTATCGACCTGGTGGAACTAAAGCAGGTGCAATGGGAAACCGACGATCCGAACGCCGTATTTGAAGCTGCCGATATCTCAGAGGAATTCAAGGATGACGTTTTGACGTACCGGGATCAGCTCATCGAGCAGGTCGCTGAAGTGGATGACGCCGTTATGGAACTCTACCTGGAGGAAAAGCCGATTCCCACCGAGATCCTGGTATCCGCCATCCGGAAAGCCACCCTCGGGTTGAAGACGGTGCCCGTTTTCTGCGGCGCCGCTCTCAAAAACAAGGGGATTCAGCCCCTGCTGGACGCTGTGGTGCATTATCTGCCGAGTCCGGTTGAAGTGCCCCCGATCCAGGGACATCACCCCGATACCAATGAGACACTGACGGTTGCCCCCATGGAAAAGGGGTCCCTGGTAGCCCTGATTTTCAAGGTTTCCATGATGGAGGGGCGGAAAATGTCGTTTGTCCGTGTCTATAGCGGGACGCTGGCCGCAGGCGCGGACGTGTATAATCCTTTCCTGAAAAAAAAGGAGAAGGTTTCCCGCATTATGCGGATGCATGCCAATAAGCGGGAACGGGTGGATTTTGCCCCCGCCGGCAATATTGTCGGTGTGGTGGGTCTTAAGGATTCGTCAACCGGTGACACGCTCTGCGATTCGGATACGCAGGTCGTGCTGGAAAAAATGGAGTTTTACCGGCCGGTGCTTTCGATTTCCGTAGAACCCAGAACCCGGGATGATCAGGAAAAGATGGACCAGGTAATCGCCAAACTCATTGCCGAAGATCCTACCCTGCATGTTGATCAGGACAAGGATACCGGCCAGACCATCCTGTCGGGTATGGGAGAACTGCATCTGGATATTATCATCAGCCGGATGCGGCGGGAGTATAACACCAACGTCAATGTGGGAAAACCCCAGGTGGTTTACCGGGAAACTTTGACCAGAGAGGCTTCGGCATCCGCTGTATTCGACAAGGAAGTGACCGGCCAGCGCCATTTTGCCGAAGTCCAGCTCGTGGCCCGGCCCCTGTCCAGGGGAAGCGGGCCGGTTTTTCGATCGGAATCCCCGCCGGATGCCGTTCCGGAGGCATACATCAAATCAGTGGAACAGGGGGTTCGAGAAACCATGGAATACGGTCAACTTATGGGATACCCGGTGGTGGACGTTGAAGTGGTGCTCACGGGCGGGACTTTTAAGGAATCTTTAGGCTCGGAACTGGCTTACAAGGTAGCCGCCTCCATGGCGTGCCGGGAGGCCATTGAAAAGGGGAAGCCGTATCTGCTGGAACCGATTATGGATGTAGAGGTATATGTTCCCGATGCCTTCATGGGCGAGGTGATCGGCGATCTCAACGCACGAGGGGGAAAGATCGAATCGATTTCCACCAAGGTCGACAGCCAGAATATCGCCGCCACGGTCCCGCTTTCCAAAATGTTCGGCTATGCCACTGCCCTTCGGTCCGCTTCCCAGGGCCGGGGGAACTTCACCATGAAATTTTCCCACTTCGATAAAATCTGACAATCATCAGGATTAAAGTGTTTCGGTTTCGATGGATTCCAGCAGGGCGCCGATTTTTTTTCGGCGGTCGTCGTCTTTTTCATATTCCAGTGCTTTATTGAAGTGAAAGACGCTGGTTTTATGATCCCCTTGTTTTAGGTAGTAACGCCCGAGATGATAATGAGCTCGTCCGAAGTCTTCCAGCTCGCCCAGGGTGATTCCCATGAAAAGCAGTGCATCTGAATAGTCGGGATAATCCCGGAGGAGAACCTGAAAGGTTTCCACGGCCTCCTGAAGCCGGTTGAGTTTCATCTGTGAGCGGGCGAGGAAAAAAAGTCCCTCCGGCCCGCCTTTTTTCAAGAGCGGAGATGTTCGCAAAAGCGCAAGCGCGTTTTCATAATCCCCCGCCTGAAAATAGACACGGCCCAGGTCATGCTTCAGATACGGATCATCGGCTTCGGCCGCAAAAACCTTTTCCAGATAAGGCACGGCCGCCTTGGGATTGCCGCTGCGGGCCAGGATCAATCCATAGCCGTAGTTTGCTGCCGGGTCATCGGGGTTGTTCTCGATCATGGAATTAAAACGGTGCAGGGCCGCGTTCATATCACCGTATAAAGCCGTCAGGCGGGTCCGGACCCGCAAAAATTTCGTTTTGGGCTCTAGGTTCGGTGTTTTTTGATTTTCGAGATGCGCATCAAGATAGACGATGCGGGCTTCGGTAGCGGGATGAGTTTTTAAGTAAGTGGGGATGTCACCGGTGTCAAACCAGTCCTTGGAACGGATTTTTTTGAGCAGAGAAAGCATGGCGGAAAGTTCGTATCCGGCTTTCTGGAGATGCGACCGGCTGATCTGATCGGCCTGCATTTCGTTTTCCCGCGTATACGCCAGGATCATGGTCTGCCCCGCGGCCATGGAGCCGATGGTCAAGGCGCTGGCGGCGGTGGGAGCTCCCCCGATGCCGATGAGAATGGCCGCAATGACCCCGGCCATGGTGGCCAGGCTGGTTTTTTTGGATTTGGCGATCAGATCGGCGATATGCCGGCAGGACACATGAGCGATTTCATGGGAGAGAAGAGCGGCCAGCTCATGCTCATTGTCAATGGCCTCGAAAAGGCCGCTGTAAATAAAAATGTTTCCGGCGGGGCCGGCAAAGGCGTTGTACGTATTCTGGCGGATGACGGAAAACCGATACTCAAAGGGCTGGGGCGGAAAAACCGACACGATGTTCTGGCCCACCCGATTGATGTAGTCGTTGATCATCGGATCGTCGATGATTTCATAGGACTGATTCACAGCTTTTAAAAAGGCGTCGGCAAGCTCCTTTTCTTCCTTGATGGAAAGGGCGTGGACCGATGCCGCCGGCTGCCAGCCGATCACGAACGCCAGCATCACCCACAAGGAAATTATTTTTTTGAAACAGGGCCGCATATTTAACTGCTTTTCAAATGAAATTTTTTATGTTATCAATATATAATTTATTGTTGTTTGCACAATGCAAATGATTACATGACAAAAGGCAGACGCCGCAACCTTTCCGGATAATGGCTATATCATGACACATACGATTTGCATTGCAAATCAAAAAGGCGGGGTCGGGAAAACCACCACTGCCGTGAATCTTGCCGCGGCCCTTGCAATGGCCAATAAAAAGACTCTCTTGGTGGATTGCGATCCTCAGGCCAATGCCACCACCGGACTCGGTATCGACAAGAACCGTATCGGCAAATCCGTGTATCATGGCCTGATCGGCCATGCCCGGGCCGATCAGATTATTCTCCCTACCGAAATCAAAAAGCTTTTTATCATTCCTTCCCGGACCGAACTCTACGGGTTTGAATTCGAGATGATGGAAGATTCGTCGCGTTATACCTTGTTGCGTCGTTTCCTGTCGACGTTGCCGGACGGCTATGATTATATCATTTTGGACTGTCCGCCCTCGTTGAGCCTGCTGACCTTAAATGCCATGACCGCCGCCGACGCCGTCCTGGTTCCCTTGCAGAGCGAGTTTTACGCCCTGGAAGGTCTGGGACAGATTTTCCAGACCATCAAACGGATCCGGCAGGGGATGAACCCTTCCCTGGGGATCGAAGGGATTCTGCTGACCATGTTTGACCGCCGGACCAACCTGGCCAACCAGGTGGCGGAAAATGCCTCCAAACATTTTAAAAATATGATTTTTAAAACACGGATCCCCCGGACCGTCCGCCTGGGCGAGGCGCCGAGCTACGGTAAACCGATTTCGCTCTATGACCCCCAGTCTCCCGCCACCCATAGCTACAAGATGCTGGCCCGGGAGATCATTAAAGGAGACCGGGCAAAAGAGCGGGTGACGATTGTTTAAACCATACGATAGGGGTGCGCATGCCGGTAAAAAAATCCACATCCGATGACAGCGGTTCAAAATCCGCAAAACGCCGGAAAACCGGGCTGGGCATGGGTCTGGACGCGCTATTCCCGGATATCGGCTTTCGCGGGGAAAGCATGCCGGAAAATTTTTTTGAGTGCGACATTGACCGGATCCGGCCCAATCCGTTTCAACCCCGCCGCCACTTTCCGGAAAACGAAATGGCCGAACTGGCCGAATCCATCCGTTCCCAGGGAATCCTGCAGCCGCTTCTGGTTCGGCCGTCAGGGGATGCGTTTGAGCTGATTGCCGGGGAGCGGCGGCTCAGGGCCGCCAAGCTGGCAGGCTTGTTCAAGATCCCCGTCCTGCTCAAAGATATTGCCGATGACTCCCTGCTGGAGCTTTCCATCATTGAGAATATCCAGCGGCAGGACCTCAACCCCATCGAGGAGGGTGAAGCCTACCAGCGCCTGCTGGAGGAATTCGGCCTGACCCAGGAAAAGATTGCCGAACGGGTGGGAAAAAACCGGTCCACGGTGGCCAACTTCATCCGGCTCAATCAGCTTTCCCCGGATATCAAGGCATCGGTCCGCGACGGACTGTTAAGCATGGGGCACGCCCGGGCCATTCTCGGGGCCGAGACCACGGCCTTGCAGCGGGAGGCCTGGAAACTTGTTATTTTAAAGGAATTATCCGTCCGGGAAACCGAAAAGCTGATCCAGCGCTTAAATTCGGCCCGCAAACAGATAAAGGAGACGGAGACAACCGTTTCCGATGAAAAAACCCATTTTGAAAGCATTGCCCAGGACCTTTCCAGGCTGTTTGGAACCCGGGTCCAGATCCGGCGCCGGGGGAAAAAGGGAAAGCTGGAATTCGAGTTTTATTCGGACGAGGATCTTGACCGTCTCCTGGGCTTGATCCAGACCAATTGATCATGGCGGTTCACCTTATCATCGACGGGTATAACCTGATCCGTCACTCTCCGATTCTGGAAAAAATCGATCGTCATGATATCGAGCGTGGCCGGGAGGCGCTCATCGACCGGCTGACGGCCTATAAAAAAGTCAGAGCATACCCCGTCACCGTGGTATTTGACGGCGCGGGAGCCCTGCCCGGCATGGGCGCGCCCGGCCGGGAAAAAGGGGTTCGCGTCCGGTTTTCGCGGCACGGTGAAACGGCTGATGCGGTGATCAAACGGATGGCGGCCCGGGAAAAAGAAAAAGCCCTGGTGGTAACCTCGGACCAGAGCGTGGCGGATTTTTGCGCATCTTGCGGCGCGTCGGTGATCGGCTCACGGGAATTCGAGGAGCGGATGGAACTGGCGGCGCAAATGGCCGCCACGGGCAATTTGGGGGAAGATTCAACGGATGAGGGGTGGACGCCCACTACCCGGAAAAAAGGACCCTCCCGCCGGGCGTCCAAACAGGAGCGGAAGCACCGGCGGCGGCTGCGTAAAATATAGAAATACACGACAAATGGAATCCAGAAAGAGCAGGTGAATGGGAATGATCCGAATCTGCATGATCGACGGTCAGGGCGGGGGCATCGGGGCAGCCGTCATTAAACGGCTGCGCGAAGTTTTCGAAGACCGGGCCGATATCATCGCCCTGGGAACCAATGCCATCGCCACGTCCCAGATGCTCAAGGCCCGGGCCAATCGCGGGGCTTCGGGTGAAAACGCCATTGTGCAAACCGTGAAAACCGTGGATCTGGTCATCGCCCCTGTGAGCATGATCATGGCCCATGCCATGATGGGGGAAGTAACGCCCCGCATGGCCGAAGCCGTGGCCTCGTGTCCGGCCCGGAAATATCTGGTGCCGTTGTTTCAGGAAAATATGGAGATCGTCGGGCTGACATCGGCGCCCCTGCCGCATCTGATCGACGCGCTGATCGACACGTGTCTTGCCGATCACGCAAAATCAATAAACCCGTCCGGCTGAAAATGTTGATTGTAATAGGCCAATGGATTCGCACGGGTCGGATCCGTCGGTTTTAACCGTAATTCAGATGATAATTATTATAATGATACAGAGAGGTTATATGATATGTGTGAAGCCAGCGCGTATATGATTGACGGCGACAGACAGGAACTGATCATGGAGGCCGTGGATACGGTGGAACCCGAAGACGGCGGATACAAACTCATCAATATTTTCGGAGAACAGAAGTTTATCCAGGGGGAGATTCATTCCCTGGCCCTTGTAGAACATAAGGTTTTTTTTCGGAAAACACCGTAACTCATGAAAATCGTCATTGCCAGGACCGCCGGATTCTGCATGGGGGTCCGCCGGGCCGTTGAAATGGCCCTGGATGCCTCCAATCGCACCTCCGGACCCATCTGCACTTACGGCCCGCTGATCCACAATCCCCAGGTTCTTGAAGTCCTTGCGGAAAAAGGGATTTCCGTGATCAACGATATCCCGGACCACGGGACCGGAACCGCCATCATCCGGGCTCACGGAATTCCGCCCTCGGAACGGGAAGCGCTGAAACAGGCGGGCTTTGATGTTCTGGATGCCACGTGCCCCAAGGTTATCAAGGTCCAGTCCATCATCGCCAAACATGCCCGCCAGGGTTTTGCCGTGATCATCATCGGCGACAAATCCCACCCCGAGGTCAGAGGCCTGCTCGGGTATGCCGACGACAACGGTCATGTGGCGGAAAATATGGAAGCGCTTTCGGCCCTTCCGGTCTTTGACCGGGCCATCATCGTGGCCCAGACCACGCAGAATACCGACCTTTTCGACGCCGTCAAGTCATGGGCGAAGCAGCATCATCCCGGCTACAAGGTGTTTGACACCATCTGCGATTCCACGGAAAACCGCCAGGCCGAGGTCCGGAGACTGGCCGAGTCTGTCGACGCCGTGGTGGTGGTGGGCGGAGCGGACAGCGGCAATACCCGGCGGCTTTACGAGATGGCCCGGGAAACCGGCAAACCCGCGGTCCAGATCGAGACCGAGGCGGATCTGGACGTCCGACAACTCGGCAATTCCACCAATATCGGAGTTACCGCCGGCGCATCCACTCCCAACTGGATCATCAAGCGGGTGTTCCGGGGTCTGGAAAACCGTCTTGTTCACCGGGAGCAGCCCCTGCGGCGCTGGTGCCGCCTGTTCCGGCGGGAGCTGCTGCTTTCCAATATGTATCTGGCTGCAGGCGCCGGAAGCCTTACGTATGCGGCGGCCATGCTCCAGGGTTTGAGGCCGTCCATGCCGGCAATATTGACGGCCGTGCTTTATCTGCTCTGCATGCACACCTTTAATAACCTGATCGATTCTACATCCGACCGCTACAATGATCCGGATCGCGGCAAATTTTATCATAAAAACAAAATATTGCTCTGGATCATGACGGTTGCCTCCGGCATCGGCGCCCTTTGGTCGGCCTGGGGGATGGGTCCCCTTTTTGCGCTGCTGCTGGCCAGCATGAGCGTGATGGGCGTCATTTATATCATCAGCCTGGTACCCCGTATTGCGGACGGGACCATACCGCCGAAAATACGGGAAATCCCCGGTTCCAAGACCATCCTGGTTGCGCTGGCATGGGGGATTGTCACTGCCATTATACCGGCCATTGAGGGATTCGGGAGCATCCGACCGGAAACCGTACCGGTTTTCCTCTGGTCGGTGAGCCTGGTGTTCATCCGCACGGCGTTTTTTGACATTCTGGATATGCAGGGGAGCCGTATTGCCGGAAAAGAAACTCTGCCGATTCTGCTGGGAGAAAATCAGACCATGTACCTGCTGAAAATTGCAGCAATTTCAGCGGCCGTTCTGATCAGTGCGGCCGCGCTGGTCGCGATGGTGTCGCCGGCAGGCTTTCTGCTGGCACTGTGTCCGATCTCCATGCTGGTATTTCTTCTCGGTTACCAGCGGAGGGGATTTTCACCGGGATTGCGGCAGGTGTTTCTGATGGAAAGCCATTTTATTCTGGCGGGCGTGCTGGCGGGGCTGTGGGCCCTACTGGCATAATTTTATGGCGCGGCCGCAATTAACCGGACGTCTGAACTCTATTGTTAAGGGAACAAGGGGGGTTCAATCCCCATCAAAAGACGCCGGATGTTTTCCCGGTGCCGCCGGACCACCAGGGCCGAGATGA
>CAZRES010000012.1:0-38863 GCA_964598885.1 uncultured Desulfobacteraceae bacterium
CCCTCTTCTATGGCCTGATCCCGGATATCGGCCATGGGCGCGCGCACCACAATCATTTCCTTGATTTTATCGGAAGCAACCAGGAGCTCGTGAAGCCCCATACGGCCGCGGTACCCGGTGCGGTTGCACATCTCGCAACCTTCGGGCTGGTAAAGCATCAAGTCCGGGGTGTAGGGGATGTGAACGTTTTTATCGAAAAGTTCGTCCCCGTATTGTCTGACCAGTTCATCATATTCGGCCTTGGTGGGGTTATAAGTCTTTTTGCAGTTTTTGCACAAGGTGCGGGCCAGACGCTGGGCCATTATAGCGATAATGGCATCAGCGAAATTAAAGGGATCCATTCCCATGTCCAGAAGCCGGGTGATGCTCTCCGGTGCACTGTTGGTATGCAGTGTGGAAAACACGAGGTGGCCGGTCAAGGATGCTTCGATCCCCATATGGGTGGTTTCCCGGTCCCGCATCTCGCCCACCATAATCACGTCCGGGTCTGCCCGCAGAAAAGAGCGCATGGCCGCGGCAAAGTCAAACCCGATCCGCGGCTGCACCTGGACCTGACGCAGGCCCTTCTGGGTGATTTCAACCGGATCTTCGGCGGTCCAGATTTTTCGATCCACGGTATTGATTCTGGCCAGGGCGGAATGGAGGGTGGTGGTCTTGCCCGACCCGGTTGGGCCGCAGCAAAAAATCAATCCATAGGGATTGCTGATGGCCTTGATGAAATTTTCGTAATTGCGTTCGGAAAAATGCATTTTATCAAGGGCGATCGGTTCTCCGGCAGCCAGAATACGCATGACCACGTCTTCCACCGCGCCCTGGGTCGGCACGGTGGCGACGCGAAGCTCGATGTCCTTTCCGGAATATTTTTTAAACTTGATTTTGCCGTCCTGGGGTTTCCGGCGTTCGGCAATATCAAGATCCGACATAATCTTGATACGGGATACGACCGCGTTTTTATAGCTGTAGGGAATGGTTTGATAAATCGTGCAGGCGCCGTCTACCCGGATGCGCACCTGGGTATTCTGTCTTCCCGAAGAAGGCTCGATATGAATATCCGATGCGCCCCTGGCGTATGCGTCCAGGATCATCTTGTTAACCAGTTGCACGACGGCGCTGCTTTCTTCGGAAACCGCCGATGCTTCTTCCTCGACTTCCTCTTCCTCCCCCTGGAGCTGGGAAATGATCTCGTCAATGGACGACAACTGCTTCTGGTCGGTGGTAAACAGACGGATAATTTGATCGATATCCTGTTTGATGGCATACGCCAGTTTGACTTTTTTCTTGGGGAAAAGCGCCCGGATTTCATCAACGCGGGTAATATCTTCGGGGTTGTCGATGGCAATCAATATATCGCCGTCTTCGCTGCGAATCGGTACCCACGAATTATTCCGCATGAAACTGACCTTGATTCCGGCAAGAAGTTCCCCGGGAATGGGCATGGTATCGTTGTACTGAATCAACGGAAGATCATAATACCGGCTGAGGGCTTCTCCGATGTCCCGGGAGGAAATTTTGAATTCATCCATCAGCACCTGTTCAATGGAAACTCCGTTGTTTCGCGCCGAAACCACTGCCTTGGCAAGCTCTTTCTGGGTCACAATATGGTTTTCAAGAAGATAGTCAAACTTGCTTTTCCGGCTGGTAGCTAGTTTTTTCTGTTTATAGAGCGCGATGCCGATGATATTGGCCAGATCGACCACATTGGCTTCGTCTTTTTCCGAAAACGGTGCGCCGGCCTTGGAGTTGATCAGCTGGATAACGCCGAGAATAAAGGATTTGAAAATAATGGGGGCGACCAGTACCTGGCGGGTCCGAAAACCGGTTTTCTGATCCCAACTGCTGTCAAAGTTAAGTTCCGGATCAATCGCTTTGAGCGCCTTTTTATCGTAGACATCGGCGACATTTAACATTTTCTGATGAAAGGCGGTATAACCGGCAATGCTTTTGTCGGAAATGGGAACGCGGATTTCAGAGACTTCATCGCCGGATTTAAAACGGGATACCAGTTCGCGTTTTACCCCATCCACATAATAGATGGTGATGCGTTCCGCACCCACCAACCCGATGATATCATTTTGCAAATCGATCAGGATCTCATCAATGGCAGTGGCCGCATGAATGGCATTGGAGATTTTTTGAAGCTTGGTACGATATTGGACTTCGGATTTAAGGTGCTGCACATCGACTTCACCGTTGGCCGAACCTGCCGGAGCGGTTTTGATTTTGCTGATGGTCTCCATAACGGCCTCTCCTTACAATGCGATATAAAAATTGAAATATGGGGCTGCTGGTCTCACGTATGGCAAATACGGTGACTATCTGGTTTTTACAAGCACGCGCAGCTTCTGCATGCCGCCGCCTACCAGCAATACCGACACCAGATAGAGACAGATCCGCATAAAAATAAGCAGCCCCTGAAAATAGGCAATATCTGAAACCTGGTCCATGATATGCGGAATCTGGAAAAAGAACGCGATACCCATCGCCAACAGGGCAAAACCCCAGATCGGCTGAAGAATGGATTGGATATTTTTCACGATTATCGATTTTCCGTCAAAACGTTGGCCACCGTTGCGCCGCCCTGCCGGCGGCGCCTGATCATCATTTGTGTATATAACCCGGAAGCATAAACCAAGTCAATTGCCTGTTTTTAAAATTCTCTGTTTTGGTCAAGTTCATTCAAGCGCTGGTCATAGGAATACTTCCGGAATTCATATCGCTCCGTGACATCGGCCAGCTCATCGAAATCCGCATCGATTTTCTGCCGATATGCATGAATGCGTTGGGACAGCTCCGCGATTAATTTTGCATCCTGGCGCTCCGAGGCGTTTTGCATGTTCTGCTCGGCCTCTGCCAATTTTTTTTCATCGGCTTCAATCGCATCTTCTATCCGGGTAATGGTATTTTCCATATTTCTGAGGCTGCCGGAACGCTCGGCAATCAGAATCGACCGGCGTCTCCGCCATTCTTTTTTGGAAAATCCCGTCCCCTTTTGTTCCGTTCCCGCGTCGGCTTCCCGGACAGGCTGTTTGACATCCCCCTCATCCGGCCAGCCGACTTTTTCCAAAAACTGCTGATAGTCTCCGTCAAATACCTGTGTGCCGTCCTCGCTGAACACCACCAGGCGCTGGGCGATGCCGTGCAGAAACATTTCATTGTGGGTAACCATCATGACGGCTCCTTCAAATTGATCGATGGCGGAAAGCAGCGCGTCGCAGGATTCCATATCCAGATGATTGGTGGGCTCATCCAGCAGCAGCAGGTTGATGGGAGTACAAAGAACTTTTCCCAGCATGACGCGGCTTTTTTCACCTCCTGACAAAACGCCGATTTTTTTTAAGGCCGCGTCCCCTTCAAAAAGCATGGCCCCGCAGATATTGCGGTTGGTCTGACGATCGATATCCGGACATGAATACGCGATTTCCTCTTCAACCGTGCGATCGTCGACCAGGGATCCGATGTTGGTCTGTTCGAAATATCCCTTTATAACGCCGGGATGCCAGGAGATTTCTCCTTCCGACGGCGGCAGGATGCCGGCGATAAGTTTTAGCAGAGTGGTCTTGCCGGCGCCGTTTTTTCCTACAATGCAGATTCGGTCCCGGGAGCCGATGGTCAGATTAAAATCATCAATCAGGGGATTTCCGGGGTCATAGGAAAACGCCAGGTGTTCCACCGACCCGGCGAATTTTCCCGTCATTGGCTGAAAGCGAAACGAAAACTCAAGATCTTTAAATTTTTCGAGTTTTTTATTACGGCTTTGTTTATCCAGGGCCTTGATGCGCGACTGCACCAGACCGGCCAGGCGCGCTTTGGCCCGGAACCGCGTGATAAACTCTTCGATTTCCCTGGCGCGGCGATCCTGGTTGATCCTTGTTTTTTCATGAATCTCTTCTTCCTGGGCGATCTGCAGATAATATTTAGCGGTGTTGCCCTGGATTTTCCGAATCTTTTGCCGATGAATCCCGATAATGTGGGTAACGACATCATCCATGAAACCCCTGTCATGGGTGATCATGAGAAGTTCCCGGGGCCAGTCGACCAAAAATTTTCGCATCCAGCGGATGGACGTAATGTCTAAATAGTTGGTGGGCTCATCTAAAAGCAGCAAGTCCGGCTCGGCAAGCAATACCCTGGCCAGATTCAGACGCACCTGAAATCCGCCGGACAAGTCCAGGGGCGATTTTTCCCTGTCGAATCCGGAAAAACCGAGACCGGCTAATATTTTCTCGGCCTTCCAACGTTGGGTCGCCGTATCGCCGCTCACGGCTGTTAAACTTTCATCAACCACATTATCGCACGTAAAATCCAGGGACTGGGTCACATACCCGATGCGGTAGGTCTTTGGAACCGACACTCCTCCGGCGTCGGCCTCTTCCTGACCGGCGATAATGCGAAAAAGGGTGGTTTTGCCGTGTCCGTTGCGTCCCACCAGACCCACGCGCTCCCGGCGGTTGAGCTTGAAACTGATGTCATCGAAAAGAATACGGCTTCCGTAGCTTTTGGTGAGGTTATCAACACTGATCATGGAAGCGGCACTCTACCTTCAGATATAAAGAAACAATTGGATTAAGCGGATTAGACGGAAAACAAAAACGGCATTACTCGGTTAAGACATCAATTCCGAGTTTGCTGCATCGATAGCGCAGGGAGCGAAGATTGACATCAAGCAATACAGCGGCTTGCGTTTTATTCCCCCGGGCGCATTTCAGGGCTTTTTCAATATAGGCTTTCTCGATTTCTTCAAGAATCGCGTCCAGGGAGATGCCCTTTTCCACATCATCCAGATCGAAACGCCGATTTTTGACGCCTTCGATCCAGCGCCGCTTGTGAATGGAAAGCGAAAGACTGTCCGGCAGAATAATGTTCGTGCTGGAAAGAGCCACGCTGCGTTCGATTAAATTTTCAAGCTCTCGGATATTGCCGGGAAAATCATATTTTTGCAGCAAGTCAACGGCATAGGAGGATATCTTGGTGATCTCCTTGCCGGCCTGGCGCGCGTATTTCTCCAGAAAATGCTGGGCCAGAGCTCGAATATCGGCTTTCCGCTCCCGAAGAGGCGGCACTTTTATTTCCACCACATTGATCCGGTAAAACAGGTCTTCCCTGAATCGGCCGGCAATGACTTCCTCTTCGATTTTTCGATTCGTCGCCGATATGATCCGAATGTCCACAAACACATCCTCGTTGGTTCCCACCGGCTTGAATACCCGCTCCTGGAGCACGCGCAAAAGCTTAACCTGCATGGCCGGCGTCAGTTCTCCGATTTCGTCGAGAAAGACCGTACCGGTGTGCGCCGTTTCAAACAATCCCTTTTTATCCTGGTTGGCGCCGGTAAACGCTCCTTTTTTGTATCCAAAGATCTCACTTTCGATCAGGGTATCCGGGATACTCCCGCAGTTGATCACCACAAAGGGCTTATCCCGGCGGTCGCTTTCCTCATGAATGGCCTGCGCAATCAGTTCTTTTCCCGTCCCGCTTTCACCGGTAATCAAAACACTGGTGCGGGCTGTGGCGATCTGCCGGATCATCTCGTAAATATGGCGCATTCGCGGCGTATTACCCACGATGCGGCCAAAATGAAGATTTTGCTTGAGTTCGTCGTCTATGCTCTTTTTTTCTTCGGTGAGGGTGCGAAGGGTCAGGGCTCTGACGATGGTCTGCTTGAGCTCATCGTTGTTAAAGGGTTTGGGAAGATAATCATAGGCGCCGTCGTTCATGGCTTCCACGGCATTTTCGGCTGTGGCATAGGCGGAAATCATGATCACGATGGTTTCGGAATAATTGGATTTGGCTTTTCGCAGCACCTCCAGTCCGCTGATATCGCCCAGGCGGATATCGCACAATACCAGATCAAACCGCTCTGATGCCAGCAGCGAAAGGGCTTTTCGGCCGTTTTCCGCGCATGCGACTTCATAGCCGGCTCTGTTTAGCATGAGCTCAAGAAACTGGCGCATGCTCAATTCATCATCAACAACGAGTATGTGGGCTTTTTGATTTTCCATGGTGATTCTTCTGTCAGATTTCAAAGACAATCCGTCCGCCGGCAATGGTATAAATGGCCCTTCCCGTGAATTTCCATGCCTCGAAGGGCGTGTTTTGACTTTTGGAAAAGCCGTTTCCGGCGGAATATACATATGACAAATTCGGATCAATCAACGTCAGGTCGGCGGCGTTCCCTTCGACAATGCCCGAGGGCCGTCCGAGAATCCGGGCTGGATTGATCGCCATTTTTTCAATCAACTGGTCGATGGTGAGCAGTTTTCGGGAAACCAGCCGGAGTCCTAACGACAGTGACGTTTCCAGGCCGATGATGCCAAAGGCCGCCGCATCAAACGCCACTTCCTTTTCCAGCCGGGAATGAGGGGCATGGTCCGAGGCGATGGCATCAATGGTGCCGTCCGCCAGGGCTTCCTGCACCGCCTCCCGATCCCTTTCAGACCGCAGGGGCGGGTTCATTTTCGCATGGGTGTCATAATCGATGACATGGGTATCAGTGAGCGTGAAGTAGTGAGGCGCGGTCTCCGCGGTCACGGGAATGCCGAGGGTTTTCGCGTCCCGGATGGCACGGACGGACTCAAGGGTGCTCACGTGGGCGATATGAACCGGAACGCCGGTCAGTTCGGCTAAGGCAATATCGCGCATCACCATGATGCTTTCCGCCGCGTTGGGAATGCCGGAAAGTCCTTTTTCCGTTGCGGTCGGACCTTCGTTCATCGCGCCCCGGCCCAGAACAGGTTCTTCGCAATGGGAAATGACCAGCAGTCCGGTGGACCTGGAATATTCCAGGGCGTGTCGCATCAGAAGGGAATCGACCACGGGACGGCCGTCATCGGTTACCGCCACGGCGCCGGCTTCCGCCAGCTCGCCATATTCGCACAGTTCCCTGCCTTCAAGATTCCTGCTGATGGCAGCCACCGGCAAGACCCGGATCATGTCCTGCTTTCGGGACGTATGAATGATAAACTCGGTGATCTGGCGGTTATCATTGACCGGGTTCGTGTTAGGCATGCAGCAGATCGTGGTGAACCCGCCGGCAGCGGCGGCCTGAATGCCAGAGGCGATGGTCTCCTTGTATTCCTCTCCGGGCTCGCGCAGATGCACGTGCATATCGATCAGTCCCGGGACGACAAAAAGCCCGGAAGCGTCGATCACCCGGTCGGCCGGGATGTCGGCACCGGTTTTGCCGGACGCGTCCTTTTGGTCAGAACCGGCGTGTTTTCCGACACGAACGATGCGTGTTTTTTCTATAACAATGTCGGCTGTTTCATGCATGCGGCCCGGATCGATTACCGTGCCGTTTTTAATGAGCAGTCGCGTCACGCGCACCTCCTGCAAGCAAAAATAAAATCGCCATGCGCAGTGCCACGCCGTTGGTCACCTGATCGAGAATGACCGCCTGGTTGCAATCGGCCACATCAGGGGCAATTTCAACGCCCCGGTTCATGGGACCCGGATGCATGATAATCGCGTCCGGACGGGCGGTTTTGAATCGTTGCATGGTCAGACCATAGCGTTTGGCATATTCGCGCTCGGAAGGGATTAATGCATTGCCCTGCCGTTCTTTTTGAATCCGCAGCATCATGATCACATCCGCGTCCCCAACGGCATCGTCCATGGTCTCGGCAATGCGACAGCCGAGAAATTCAATTCCCCGGGGCATCATGGTGGGCGGTCCGGAAACAGTAACCGATGCGCCCATTTTGGAAAATCCGACGATATTGGACCGGGCTACCCGGCTGTGGGCGATATCTCCCACGATGGCAACATTCAGATCGCGCAAGCGGCCTTTGCGTTCCATGACCGTCATCATGTCCAGCAGCGCCTGGGTGGGGTGGGCGTGGGTTCCGTCTCCGGCGTTGACGACGGACGCGGCGATTTTTTTGGCAATCATGTGGGGTACTCCGGAAGCGGCATGGCGGATGACGAGAATATCGGGATGCATAGCCTGGAGATTGCGGGCCGTATCGATAAGGGTTTCCCCCTTGACAAGGCTGCTGGTGGCCGCGGAGATGGCGATGACATCCGCGGACAGGCGCTTGGCGGCAATATCAAAGGATATCCGCGTCCTGGTGCTGGGCTCATGAAAAAACAGGACAATGGTTTTGCCCCTCAGGGTGGGCACTTTTTTGATAGGCCGATCCGATATTTCCTTCAGGCTTTCGGCCACCTCGAGAATCGTCGAAATTTCGTCCGTGGAAAGCGACGTCATGTCCAGTAGATCTTTTTTCGACCAAGTCATGTATGCTGTCCTATCTGATCAAGGATCCGATGCGGTCCCATCGTACGCCGAAATTATTCCTGTCCCACGACCAGTAGATGATAAACGCCTTTCCCCTGATGTCTGCGGCATCCACCCCGCCCCAGAAACGGCTGTCATAACTGTTGTCCCGGTTGTCGCCCATGACGAAATAGGTATCTTCCGGCACGGTGATGGGGCCGAGGTTATCCCGCGGATTGACATGAGCGGGTATGACCTGAGGATCGGAGTGCACGGCATAGTCCTCGTCAAGCAGCTTGTTGTTGATAAACACGTTCTTGTCGCGTATTTCAATCGTGTCCCCGGGCACGGCGATCACCCGTTTGATAAAATCCTTATCCGGCTCCTCGGGATAGCGAAACACGATAATCGCATCGCGATCAGGCTCTTTTCCCGGAATGACGGTAATGTTCAAATACGGCAGTTTGACGCCGTAAATGAATTTGTTGACCAGGATATGATCTCCGATTTGCAGCGTTGGCAGCATGGAACCCGAAGGAATTTTGAATGCCTGAACAATAAACGTCCGGATAAACAAGGCCAGAATAACGGCGATAACGACGGCCTCGACGTTTTCCCGCAGCCGGCTTTTAGGGGCCGCCGTCAACTTGTCGTTCCCGGTTTTAAGCTCGCTTTTGTTGCGTTTCAAATGATAAAGACCTTTATGATGGTTGTCAGGAAACCGGCAGGGTGAACTGCGGCTCGCCGAGCAAAAAATTTCCCGTTGCAATCCAATCTTTCAAAATATCGGCAATTTCCCGGGCTCTGGGCATGGAAGACAGGGGAACCGTCTGGATATCCTTGCCCTTTAAGCGAATGGAACCGCCCTTGAGCTCCGCATAACTGACAAATCCTAGGTTCCGGCCCACTCCATTGGGATAATCATGGCCGTAGTCGACAATCTGGGTGACGATATCCTCATCGGACACGGCGGTATATTTCGCCATCTCCTCGTTTAAAATGGGAATGGGAATTCCAATGCCCACGGCAAGGGAAACACCGTAGCCCAGAAGACTTAATCCCACGATCCATCGGGATGTCATGTTTTTGAGATCTCCCATCACCCAGAGCGTCCCGGCGGGCGTTTTGGGGACCCCTTTACGGTTTCGCGCGGCATTGGGGTTATGCTGGGTGCCATGCCAGGTGACATATCCCTCGCCTCCTCCCAGAAAAATCCGTGTTCCCAGACCGATGGTTTTATAATACGGATCATTAAACAGCGGACTGAGCTGACCGGAAGTGGAATAATTGGCGTTTCCGGCCCGGGGCTTCAAGGTGCCCATATAGGTGTAAATGGTTTTATTGGTCAGGTTGACCGCACAGTTATAATTCTGATAGGCGTTGCGCGGATTGCAAAGCGTCGCCATGGGAAGATCGGAAAGTTTTACTTCCTTTTCAAGTTCGCGCCGGGGATAGCAGGAGGTTCCATATCCGACGGCCCGCAGATGCACTGTTCGGCCGGCCACAAGGTCGGCGATAACATGCCCCCCTCCGTAGTTGAATTCACCCGGCCATACCTTGTTCAGCGGATCCTCCTCGCAGGGTTCGGTGGCGCCGATGTAACAATCCACCGCTGCCAGACCGCCATAGGCCGGCACATGATTCAACCAGACTTTGGACGCCCTGATCATCGGAGGCGTCTGCCCGAAGTTAATGAAAGCACCGGACGAGCACATGGGCGCAAACGTCCCGGTGGTCACCACATCCACCTGCCGGGCCGCTTCCACAGGCCCGTCGGCTTTCACGATATCGATCATCTCTTCGGCAGTGGCCACCACCACTTTGCCGGCTTTAATTTTTTCGTTGATTTCCTGATAGGTTTTGTTGATTTTAAACTTTTTTCGGGGCATTTCCGTAGGAACTCCTTTTCATGCCGAAAACACAAGACACAGGCGTAAAACGACTATTCCGATATCAGCGTATCAAGTTTATCCGTAATATGATTTTGTATCCATGCCGGGTCCCACCATTCCACCGGATTGACAAAAACATGGTCAACGATCATGGAAAAATGAAGGTGATCCCCGCCGGCCCATCCGGAAGTGCCGGTATGGCCGATCATATCGCCTTTGGCCACCATATCGCCGAGATTAACCAGCGTCTTGCTGAGATGGGAATACAGGCTGAACAAACCAAACCCGTGGTCAATAATGACGGTGTTGCCGTAAATACCGATATAGTCGACTTTTAGGACTCTTCCGCCATTGGCGGCCGGAATCGGGGCCTGCTGAACGGATGCCAGGTCAATACCCAGATGCGTCGCCTCGTCAATAATCTCCCCGTTGTACCGATAAAGCCGATGATCGGCAAAACCGGCCTGCTGGGCCGAATTCGGCAGGCGGCCGAACGCGCCCTGCCAGAAAATGGTTGCTTCGCTTTGCGGACCCAAGCCGAGAATCCGCGCATTGTTTTTTTCCCGCAACCCCCGGTTGACAAATAAAAACTGTTCGAGAATGCCTTCATCCTCAGGCCAGTCTTCATATCCATGAAATTCCGGCAGCTTCATATTCAAGAAACTGTCGGTGATATTGATGGTGTCAGTTTTAAACCTGCGACCGAGAATGCGGTAATAAAAGCCGCGGCGTGAGTCGTTGCCGGCGCGGTCAACGGCATTTACGTACATCTGGGTATCCCGGCCCTGATGACTGGCAACGGCGAGAAACGCCAAATAAATATCATCGTGATCCGGGGAATACGGACGACCCGGGAAAAATTCATCCCCCACATAAACCCCGCTGGTATTGCACTCCTCGGACAAGCGGTAAATCACCAGCCCGGCGCCACCTTGATAGATATTGTGGCTGGTGCTCAACACCTCGATCTGAGGAGGCTTGGTGTCAATGATAATATCCATGGCAATGTCGGTTTGATTTCCTTTAAACCATCGCCGCCAGGAGCGGTCCCAGACACTGATAACAATGGATGCCGGTCCATCATCAACATTCAATGCACGGGGGTCAATTTGAATGCTGAGTGGGACCTCATGCAGCGGCAAGGTTGAAGCGTCGGCATCGGACACATAATCCTGCTCCATCAAAACCACTTCCTTGTCCTTTTGCCGTAAGCCCACCCAAAATTTTCGGATGCCGCTCTGGGAGTCCATAAGCGTTCCTGTGATGGTGGTCTCGCTTCCCGCGTATTCCGGAACCGGATCCAGATTGATGTCCGGTTTATCGCCTTCAAATTTGACCACAAACACCCAGATTGCCGGCACAAGGATCAGGACCATGCCGAAAAATATCATCCAAACTTTAACTTTTCTGTGCTTTTCCTTCTGCTTGAACATCCCGTTTCCCGCACCCCTTACCTTTTTACCGTCTTTTAAAAAACATTTTTTTCGTCATTTACAAATCCAATCATTTTTATCAGGGATAACCCAGACACGCAAGGCATTATTTTCGCTCCTTGACTTTTCCCGGCGCTTAAAATATCTGATGAACAAGCCCGATTTCGTGATCTTTTAGCCTTTCGAAACAGCGGAAGCCCTGCGGTAAATTTGTTATGAAAAGGACCAATTTTTAATGACAAGACAGGTAATAATCAATAATCATGCGGTGGGACGGCCGGCTCCCTTTGTTCTTTTTTCCGGTCCCTGCGTCATTGAAGACAAACAAAAAACCTATGATATCGCGGAATTTCTGAAAAATGTAACCCAAAAATTAGGAATTCCCTATATTTTCAAGGCGTCATATGATAAAGCCAATCGCACCTCCATCGATTCCTTTCGCGGTCCGGGACTGGCCGCCGGCCTTGATGTGCTCTCGGCCATCCGGAAGGATCTGGGTATCGCCGTAATGTCCGATGTGCACCAGGTCAGCGAAGTCGCGGCAGCCGCCGAGGCCCTGGACGTGATCCAGATCCCCGCGTTTTTGTGCCGGCAGACCGACCTGATCCTGGCGGCCGCCCGAACCCAGAAACCCGTCAATATAAAAAAGGGACAGTTTCTGGCCCCCTGGGATATGGCCAACGCGGTGGCCAAGGCCCGCTCCACCGGCAACAACCGCATCCTGTTGACCGAACGCGGCGTCAGTTTCGGATATAATAATCTCGTGACCGATTTCAGGGCCATCCCCATCATGCAGCAGACCGGCTGTCCCGTAATTTTTGACGCCACTCACAGTGTGCAGCTGCCCGGCGGCGGAGGCGGCGTCTCCTCCGGTCAACGTGAATTTGCGCCGCTTCTGGCCAAAGCCGCCATAGCGGCCGGTGCAGACGGTATTTTCATGGAGACGCACCCGGACCCGGATCACGCCCTATCCGACGGCCCGAATGCCGTCAGGCTCGATGAAATGGAAGCCGTTCTGATGCAGTTAAAGGCTGTCGAACAGGCCCTTGAGCCATTCATGCAAAATACGGCGCGCTGATGTATTCGGCTAACGGGTCGGGAAACATGATGTCGCGAAATTACCGGATTCGAAAGGTCTTACTTTAAATGACGTCTACTAAACGCAAACAGGTCAAAGTTCTTCTGCTGGATGTGGATGGTGTCTTAACCGCCGGTGACATCACATACACTGATGAGGGGGCGGAACTAAAGACGTTTAACGTTAAAGACGGCCTGGGAATAAAGCTCCTTATGGATGCCGGCGTGATTGTGGGCATCATTACCGGACGCCGATCCGGGGCTCTGTTGCACCGGTGCTCGGATCTCGGCATCGAAATGATCTATGACGGTATCGACAATAAAAGCGCAGTTATCAATTCCGTCATCGAACGGACAGGTGTGCAAGCCGATGAAATCGCCTTTGCCGGCGATGATCTGCCGGACATTCCCTTACTGAAAAAAGTCGGGCTTGCCATTGCGGTAGCCGATGCCCATGTCGCGGTAAAACAGGTCGCGGACTGGGTTACTCGAAGCAACGGCGGTCAAGGGGCCGTAAGAGAAATCTGCGACTCCATTCTGACTGCCAAGGGGCTTTTGGACGATTGCATCACATGTCGGGAATCAGTGGCTTGACCTGCCGTCTTCCATCCAGAAAAATAAAATATCTTCTATTTTTCTGCATTCTGCTGCTTGCCGCATCTCTTGCGGCCGTTTTTATCCGCCATCGGCTTGATCGCGGCTTTCCTTCCCGCCCTCATCCGCCGGAATCCAACGAGGCCGTGCTTTCCATTCAGGGATTCCGGCATAGCGCCTCCCGGGATGGCCGGAAAGAATGGACCCTTGAAGCGGATTCCGCGCATTTGCACATGGATCCGTCGGAAGCACGACTGATAAACGTCAAGGCCCGTTTTTTTCCGGAAAACGGAGAAGCTGTTGATCTTACGGCTGAAAATGGGCTGCTGGAACTCACATCTAATAATATATCCGCTGCCGGCAATGTGGTCATTAAAACGCCGGAATATACCATCCAAACCGAAAACTTGCATTACGACCATCAATTGCATATAATTCAATCCAGTTCGCATGTAACCGTCACCGGACCGTCAATTCGTCTGACCGCCGGGGAAATGGGGTACAACATCCGAACAGGAGAAATACGATGCACAAACCACGTGGAAGGGATTTTCAGTGATATCAGCAAAACCGAATCCAAATAAAAGCCTCCGGATCCGGGTTTACGGCTGGCTGGTTTTTTGGCTGATCATTTCATGGCCGGGATACGGCATCTCGCTGATGGGCAGCGAAACAGAGGATGACACCCGGGGTAAACAACTTCATATCACCGCTGACAAACTTGTTTCCGACGGCATTAAAAATTATATTGTCTTCACCGGAGACGTCAAGGCGGTCTACGATGACACCACCATCCACGCGGATCGACTGGAAGTATTTTATGAAAATACCTCAGAAGGCGCTGACCGGATGGCCGAGGAAAACATTCAAAAAATCATAGCCTCCGACCATGTAACCATTATATTGGGTGAGCGAACCGCCGAATGCGACCGGGCGGTTTATACGGCATCTGACCGGACCCTTATCATGACCGGTGAAACCACCCGAATTCAAAGCGGAGACGATTACATATCCGGTGAAAAAATTACGATCGACCAAACCAAAGGCCATATAACCGTCGACAGCGGCCCCGGCCAACGCGTAAACGCCGTATTCCTGCCGCAAAATGCCGAAACAACCGAATCCGGCATCATTGAGGACCATGACGACACTGACGCTGAATAAACTCGTTAAAACCTTTAACGGCAGGCGCGTCGTGGATGCGACGGACCTTGAAATCAACAGCGGCGAGGTGGTGGGTCTTCTGGGACCCAACGGCGCCGGGAAAACCACCACGTTTTACATGACAGTGGGTATGATCCGGCCGGACAGCGGCACTGTTTATCTGGACAAGGAAGAAATCACCGATTTTCCCATGTTTCGGCGCGCGCGAAAAGGCGTCGGCTATCTGCCCCAGGAAGCATCGGTTTTTAAAAAACTGACCGTCCGGAACAACCTGATGGCAATACTGGAGTTTCAATCCCTGTCCAAAAAACAACAGCGGGAAAAAGCTGATACGCTTTTGGATGAACTGGGCATCCGCCACTTGTCCGATCAGAAAGCCTCGGTGCTCTCGGGAGGTGAACGGCGACGGCTGGAAATCACGCGCGCACTGGCAACGGATCCCAAGTTTATCCTCCTGGATGAGCCCTTTGCGGGAATCGATCCTCTGGCGGTCATTGATATCCAAAACATCATTCTCCATCTGGCCAAACGCGGCATCGGGGTTCTCATCTCGGATCATAATGTTCGGGAAACCCTTGGTGTCTGTGATACGGCCTATATTTTAAACAACGGCCGGGTGATCGCGTCCGGGTCGCCCGAAGATATCGCATCAAACCCCGTAGCCCGGGAAATTTATCTGGGTACTCATTTCAGATTGTAACCATGGCGATCGAATTACAACAACAACTTCGACTGCAACAGCAGCTGATCATGACGCCGCAGCTTCAAATGGCCATCAAGCTGCTGCAACTTTCGCATCTGGAACTTGCCGACATGATCCGGCAGGAAATCGAGAGCAACCCTATCCTTGAAGAGCCAGTGGAATCGGAGCCGGTTGAGACGTCGGAAGCTGATGCGCCGGAACCTGTCATCACCCCGGAAGTCAATGTTGAAGATAAATTCGACAGTTTTCTTGACTGGCAAAGCTACATGGATGAGTACAATTCCACCGGGCGCATGCATTTTGAAACCGAAAAAAAAGAAGCCGCTGACTTCGAAGCGTTTACCGCCAGCAAGACTTCTCTTTCGGATCATCTTCGCTGGCAGCTTCTGATGACAAAACCAGGCCCGGAAGAAGAACTCATTGGCAGTCATGTTATCGGCAATATTAATAAATATGGTTATTTAGATACCAGTATTGATGAAATCGCCGCCATTTGCCAGGCACACCCGGATAAAGTCGGGCAAGTGATCTCCATGATGCAGACCTTTGATCCGCCCGGCATCTGCGCCACAAACCTGAAAGAATGTCTTCTGATCCAATTGAAACGGATCGGCATTGACGATCCACTGGTCGTGGGCCTGATTCAGCATCATCTCAAGGATCTGGAGAACAAACGCTACAAAATCATTTCCAAGGCCATGAAAGCCGATATCGGCCAAATCGTCGCTGCCGTTAATGTCATCCGGTGCCTGGATCCAAAACCCGGAACCCAGTTCAACAACGAAGAACCGGTTTACATCACACCGGACGTTTATGTATTTAAGGAAAACGGTGACCTGATCGTGGTTCTCAACGACGATGACATCCCCCGGCTTCAGATCAATTCCTACTATCGCAGAGCCGTCAGACGGGGTGAAAAAATCGAGGAAAACACCAAGGCCTATCTCAAAGATCGCCTTCGGTCCGCCGAATGGCTCATCAAAAGCATTCATCACCGCCGAAAAACGATTTACAATGTCATGTCCAGCATCGTCAAATTTCAACGGGATTTTTTCGAACACGGGATTTCGCATCTCAAGCCCATGGTTCTCAGAGATGTCGCCGAAGACATCAATATGCATGAATCAACCATCAGCCGGGTGACAAACAACAAATACGCCTATACCCCGCAGGGCATTTTTGAACTCAAATTTTTCTTTAACAGCTCCATCAACTGCTCCAACGGCGACACTATGGCGTCGGCCAGCGTTCAGGAAAAAATCCGGGAAATCATCGAACACGAACCGCCGAAAAAACCTTACAGCGATAAAGTCATCGCTGAAAAACTGGCCGCCAGCGAGATTCACATCGCCAGACGGACCATTGCCAAGTACAGAGAGATATTAGGCATTCTCCCATCCAGTAAACGCAAACAATTCTAAAGGAGGCAAATGCTATGCAAGTATCGGTTACCTTTAAAAATCTGGACCCCTCCGAAAATCTTAAAACCTATGTTAAAAATAAACTCGACAGGTTCGACAAGCTTCTTGACAATCCCGCCGAAGCCAGCGTGGTGCTGTCCGTTGAAAAAATAAGGCATATTGCTGAGATAAAACTCACGGGAGACCGTCTCAATATCAACTGCCGCGAAAAAACAAACGATATGTATTCCTCCATTGACATGGCCCTTGACAAGCTGGAAAAACAGATTAAGAAGAATAAACAAAAAATTCAGAAACATCGAAAAGGGGACCGTTCTGAGATCCGTGAAAAAAAAGAAATGACCGAAGACCTTGTGACGCCGCCGCCTTCTGATGACTCCCTACCGCGGATTCGTATCCAGAATATCGAATATAAACCTATGGATATTGAAGAAGCCAGCATGCAGATCGAGCTGACCCCTGATAATTTTCTTGTATTCACCAACTCCATGACCAATCGGGTCAATGTGCTTTACCGTCGTAAAGACGGGGATCTGGGACTGATCCAACCGCTTGGATAGATTTTTCTTCCCCCAAAATCGAATCATCATGCCGGATCATTGGCATTGATAAAAAAGGAGCAAATGAAAGTTACCGATTTTCTTCACCGTCAAACCATTATCCCCAGTCTCAGGTCAACCGATAAGAAAGGGGTCCTGGAGGAATTGTCCCTCCCGGTGGCAGAAATCACCGGCATCGCTCACAGTGAGCTCGTCAAAGTCCTTGTTCAGCGGGAACATTTGGGTTCAACGGGCATTGGCGAGGGTATCGGAATACCCCACGGTAAGCACAAGCAACTCAACTCGTTGATCCTCGGCGTGGGATTGCATCGAGCGGGCCTGAATTTCGACGCGCTGGATGAAAAACCGACCCATATCTTTTTTCTGCTCCTGGCGCCGGACGATTCCGCGGGTCTGCATCTGAAACTGCTGGCACGGCTGTCGAGAATGCTAAAAGAAGACAGTTTTAAAGCGCGACTGATGGCCGCCAGGGATACAGACGATATTCTCGGATGTATTGACGCCGTGGATGAACCTTTTTAGAGCGTGTGATCCGGGAGTCGGCAGGTACCATGAAAACTCTGAAAATCGTTATCATTACCGGACTCTCGGGTTCCGGTAAAAGCATTGCCCTGGCGGCATTCGAAGACGCGGGATTCTATTGCGTCGATAATATGCCTGTGGAACTGCTGCCCAAATTTCTGGAACTGCCCTTGAAAGCAGACTCGGAAATCAGGGGCCTCGCCTTTGTGATGGACCTGCGGGAAAAGAGGTTTCTGACGGCCTATCCCGTTGTGTGCGATGAGTTGCGGCAAAAAGGATACCGGTTTGATATTATTTTTTTGGAAGCCGACCAGTCCATTCTTATCAAGCGCTACAGCGAAACCCGGCGCACCCATCCTTTGGCCCAGGACAAACCGCTGATCGACAGCATCCAGGAAGAAAAACGTCTCCTGGAGCCTTTGAAAACGACGGCCTCCACTATCATCAATACGTCGGAATACAATGTTCACGATCTTAAATCGGCGATTTTCAAAATCGCCCAGCAAAGCGCCGCCACCACCGTCATGCGGGTACAGATCATCTCTTTCGGTTTCAAGCACAGCCCTCCCCTGGAAGCCGACATGATCATGGATGTACGGTTTATCGAAAATCCGTTTTTTATTCCAGCACTCCAGCCCTTTGACGGAAGGGAAGCGCGCGTGAAGAACTTTGTGTTGTCGAATCCCGTTTCACGGGAATTTCTAAGGAAATTTTTTGAATTGATTGACTTTTTACTGCCGCTGTATGAAAAAGAAGGCAAAGCGTATTTTACCATTGCCGTCGGATGTACGGGAGGGCGTCATCGATCGGTGGCAATGGCCGAGGCATTATATGCGCACGTCAAAAAACCGGGTCGGCCGACGCACCTGACCCACAGGGATATCGAAATAAAACCATAAGCGCAGCAGCGACGTCAAGGATACATGAATGATTGGTATTATTATTATCACTCACGGCCGTTTGGGCGAGGCATTAATTGAGACGGCGGAAATCATTTTCGGCAAACCATCTGAAGGCGTGATATCCGTATCCATTGACCTGAAAGAGGATGTCGAAAAATTGCGAAAAAAAATTCAGGATGCCGTCAAAGCCGCGGGGGCGCAAAACGGAGTTCTTATCTTAACCGACATGTTCGGCGGGACGCCGTCAAATCTCAGTTATTCCTTTCTGGAAGAAGGCCGCGTTGAGGTCATCTCCGGTGCAAACCTGCCGGTGCTCATCAAGGCCATCAATATCCGTCACAAGGAGAACGATCTTCACCGAATGGCAGTAGTTATTGAAGAATACGGAAAAAAAAGCATATCACTTGCCAGCGCCATTCTCAAAGGGAATAAACGCGGTTAACATGTCGCCACTTTCCATTTCACCCATGACGGAACATCATCTTGAACCGGTACTTGCCATTGAACGCGCCTCCTTTTCCCGTCCATGGGAAAAATTGGCGTTTTTAGGTGAACTTGTTTGTGATCACTCCCGAAATTTTGTTCTTTCCGCCCCCGTCCCTCTGACGTCAGATGCCATCATCGCATACACCTGTCTGCGTATTGTCCTGGATGAAATCCATCTGATGAAAATTGCCGTCGCGCCTGCCAGCCGGGAGCGCGGTATTGCTTATCAATTTTTAAAAGAATGCATGGATCTGACGACCCACAGAGAAATTTCATCCGCATTTCTGGAAGTCCGCCCATCAAACACGGCTGGAAGACGTTTGTATGAAAAACTCGGGTTCGAACCTGTTGGAAAAAGACCGGGCTATTATCCCGAATCAGGAGAACCCGCTATTATCATGAAAAAAACTTTTCAAAGGAGGAAACCATGGCAATAAAACTGGCGATAAACGGACTTGGCAGAATCGGAAGGCTGGTTTTCCGGGCTGCGCTGAAAAGACCGGATATCGAAATTGTCGGGGCCAATGATCTCATGGACCCGAAAACCGTTGCACACCTGATGACTTACGATTCGGTCCATGAGAAACTTGATCTTCCCGTTTTGCCAAAAGAAAAATCGATTGAAGTCAACGGCAAACCCATCAATATATATGCCGAAAAAGACCCCGCCGATCTTCCCTGGAAAAGCCTGGGCGTCGATATTGTAGCCGAATGCACCGGTCTGTTCCGGGACCGGGCCGGCGCGTCCAAACATCTGAAGGCCGGTGCTCGAAAAGTCATTATTTCCGCGCCGGCCAGCGAACCGGATATTACCGTTGTTCTGGGCGTCAATGCGGAATCCTATGATCCGGACAACCATCACATCATCTCCAATGCCTCCTGCACCACCAACTGCCTGGCGCCGGTAGCGAAAGTTCTGCATGAAAAATTCAGCATCGTCTGCGGTCTGATGACGACCATCCATTCCTACACGGGAGACCAGCGACTGCTGGATGCCCCGCATAAGGATCTTCGGCGGGCCAGGGCGGCCGGGGTATCCATGATCCCCACCACAACCGGCGCGGCAAAAGCGGTGGGACTGGTTCTTCCCGAACTTAACGGCAAGCTCAACGGTCTTTCCATTCGGGTGCCGACGCCAAATGTGTCTCTTGTGGATCTCGTGGTAAATGTAAAGGCATCCGGTCTAAGCATAAACGACGTCAACGACGCTCTTCGCGAAGCTTCCGAGACAAGACTCAAAGGCATCCTCGGATACAGTGACGCCCCGTTGGTGTCCAAGGATTTTAACGGCTCGACCCTTTCTTCCATCGTGGATGCGCCTACAACCTATGTTATTGATAATATGGTCAAAGTATTATCCTGGTATGACAATGAAGCCGGCTACTCCGAACGGATGGTGGATCTGGTGGAACGGGTGGGCCGCTTTTGATCGTCCAGGAATCAGCCTTGTGATTCTGATCGGTCCTTTCCTGGATAATGCTGTTTGTAAATACAATTGGAATAAGGAGGATGAGCCATGAACCAACGCACCCCTCTGATCGCCGGTAACTGGAAAATGCATAAAACCGCCGGGCAGGCAGCCGATACCGCCCGCCATCTGGCAGAGGCCGCGGCCGGAGTAACACATGCCCAGGTGATGATCGCCCCCCCTTTTACGGCCCTTTCCACGGTGGCGGCGATACTCGCGGATTCCAATATTTTTTTGGGCGCGCAAAACATGTTCTGGGCTGCCGAAGGCGCTTTTACCGGTGAAATCTCACCGGTAATGCTGGCCGAGATCGGCTGCCGGTATGTGATTATCGGTCATTCCGAACGACGACAGCTTTTCGGGGAACCCAATGACCTGATCTGCAAAAAAGTAAAGGCCGCTCTGGATGCCCATTTGACGCCGATCCTGTGTGTGGGGGAGACGGAATCCGAGCGAGAAGCAAAAAAAACATTTTCCATTCTTGACAAACAGGTAGAACATGGTTTAGAAGATTTGATTCTGGATGCAAACCAAGATCTGGTCATTGCCTATGAGCCGGTTTGGGCCATTGGCACGGGAAAAACCGCGCAACCCCAAGAGGTGGGTGAAGTCCACTCGTATTTGAGAGAGTCGATGGCACGGCTTTTCGGAGAGACCCGGGCGGATGCGATCCGGATTCTGTATGGCGGCAGCGTAAAACCGGAAAATGTTTCCGCGCTGATGGCGCTTTCGGATGTGGACGGCGCCCTTGTGGGCGGCGCGAGCCTGGATCCGGATACCTTTATGCAAATTATTAATTTCTAACGAATCTGAAAATAGATATGAGTGTATTAATCGTAGTTGTTCACATTATTGTCTGTCTTGCACTGATCATGACCGTGCTTCTTCAAACCGGAAAAGGCGCGGATATGGGTGCGGTATTCGGCGGCGCAGGCAGCCAGACCATTTTCGGCAGCACCGGCGGCGCCACCTTTCTGGGCAAACTGACCGCAGGAGCAGCCGTTATTTTTATGCTGACGTCCCTCACCCTGGCCTATATGTCCAAAAGCAGCGATAAATCCGTTGTTTCGGATATCAAAACAACCGCGCCGCAATCGTCGGAGACGATTCCGGCACCGGCCGCTCCCGTGCCCGATGCGGATCAATCCACGCCCCCTGTGACGGATCCGAATACAAACATGGATATTTCAGAAACACCTGAAGGCCAGTCCGCGGCGCCGGCGCTTAGCCCCGGGGCCGATGCCGAGACGCCGGAAGCAGGCAATCAAACCGGCCCGGATCAATAATATTTCAAGTTTTCCGTGCAATATCAGAGTAATACGATGATGCCGAAGTGGTGGAACATGGTAGACACGCTATCTTGAGGGGGTAGTGGGCCACGCCCGTGCCGGTTCAAGTCCGGCCTTCGGCACCATTTTCATACAAGAAAAGCCGTATTCATCTTTACAGTATAAATGGATTACGGCTTTTTTAAAGCCATGCCGCTTCCGGAAACAATCAACAACGCCCTCGTGAGCAACATTTTTTGATGCGTTGGATCGATACGATATTCATCATGATAAAAACACGATGGAAACAATTTGTTTTTTACACGGTCAAGCTTCCGTTGATTTTTATTACCATTCCCGTCGGATTTATTTTTGATTTTCTGGTCACCTTTCCATCCATCGTTCTCTGCAGCCTCGACGCCCGGCTGAAAAACAAAAATTAAATCGTCTGCCGGAGCACCCCCATAAGACCATTTAATCCTTCACGGACTGTGGTTGAGTTTGGCAACGATGCATTTCTGAAGTTTCTGCAAATCAATGGAAGTGAACTTGATTCCTACGCCTTCAGTGGTGGTGCGGACCGTTTGACCGGATGCAGAAAGAGATAAATCAGACGACCGGGGGGATTGGGGGGCAAAATTGATGGTAATGGCCACCGGAATGTCCAATGGGACAGGTTCATTGGTCAAAAAAAACATACCGCTTGAGCCCAAATCCCCCACCTTTCCCTGGACGCTCATATGTTTCTTTTTTGTCGAAAACAAATCCGAATAGGTCACGACCGCCTCGGTTTCAGGCCAGACCGGGCTGCGGGTCACTTTCCGGGCATAACCGTTTTCCATACCCCCCCTCTCCTTTTTCATTTTCAAAAATCCGCCTTTCCCGCCAACATGGCATCCAGTTTCCCGCTTCTGTCCAATTCAGCCAGATCATCATACCCACCCACATGGTAGTTTTCAATAAAAATCTGTGGTACGGTTCGTCTACCCCCGCTTCGATTAATGGATTCCGTCAGAAGTTCCGACTGTTTATCAATGTAATGTTCGATATACGATACTCCTTTTTTATCGAAAAGAGCTTTGGCCCGCAGGCAGAACGGGCAGGTATCTGAGGTGTAAATTTCAATTTTCATAGCTGCTTACCTCCTTATCACAATGCTTCCAGAGATGAAATAAAAATATCCCACCTGGGTTTGAACTCACGTATCGGCATACTATCCAGTGTTCTAAGTTCCAGGGTGGGCCCTTTAAGATTAAAACGGACATCCGTAAACAATGTCGTCATATGAGATAAAAAGGCGGAAAAGGATTGGTCCCGGGTAAGAGGGAAAATCACATTTTCACCCAACACTTCGGCAGACAGGGCAAAACGAACCAGGCGTTCGATGAGCTGTTCCGCTGAACGCAGGCGCTCGTCACAGCAGGGCGGCCGCCCGCAGCGCGTGGGATCGGTGTTGTCCCATATGTCTCTGCGCTGGGGGGACATGCGAAATTCAGGTGATATGGACATATCACAAAGACGCCGGAAAATAAGGACCAACTCCTCAGCGCCGATAATATTGACATGCAGATGAATGGATGCCGTGCCCTTCATCATCTCAAGTCCTCTTGTCCCCGTATGTTCAAGGCGGTCATGAAGCATGCGATATCTCGGCGACGTCAGGCATAGCGGGGCATGAGCGCGTCCAGGTGCGAAGTCTCGCGCCTCATAGGTGATATGAAGCCTGTGCCGGATCCGGCTGTTGATCTGCTTCATAAATGTAAAAAAATTGTTCATTCGGTGCGTATCGATGGACTTTAACGGGGGACTGATGTATTCGATCTGGCCGCCCGGCTCAAAACCGACCCGAATCCCATCCGGTGCTAAAAATTCCAGTCCTTCCCGGCGCATCCCCTCATCTTTCAAAAACTGATACAGCCGGCCCATATCATCGAGGTTCAGGGGCCGGGTCGGCAAAAATTCATATTCTATGCCGTAGGTCCGATATTGAAGGGGATCTATTTTTGACAACACTTCCATATACCGACGGGTAAAAGAGGCCGAAAGTTCATTAAAACGGATTTTTATGGATTGATCCATCGAAGTTATCAAAAAATCAAAGAGTTATAAAATATTGTAATCCCTTGCCACACGCGATTGCCAGCGTACTATCCCGGGAAAAATGCATCATACCAAAGTGAGAAAACAACGATGGCAAACAGCCGATCCGCGGTGGAAACCAGTGTGTAGGGTCCTGCACCGTCTGCCGTAGCGCGTTCTGCAAGTTTTTTGACAACCGCCGGATCCAGAACGCCCTGCCGAACGATGGTATCACCGTAAAAAATATCGGCAATCGGTTCCGGCAGCGACGCTTTATCCAGAAGCCATTCCGTCAGCGGTATGGTAAACGGCTGTTTTCGACGCATCGCGGTGGCAGGGTCGATAATATGGTGCCTGAGGTACGCGTGGCGGCAGATCAATTTTTCCTGCTGCTTCAGGGGATCGAGCTTAAATGAGACGGGTAGCCTGGCGGCAAACTCGGCGAGACGGAAGTCCAGCAGCGGAGTCCGGGCTTCCAGGGACCGGCGCATGGAGAGCCGATCCAGGCGCAATACGACATATTCCGGCAACCGCATGCGGCTTTCAAAAGCGATCATGGCGTTGACCGGATCTTCATCACCGCTCAATAAGGGTCTGGCGTCATCCGGCATGGGATTATCCGGAAACGACCGTCCGGTCAACTCCTGGATCTGATCCATTGTAAAAAGAGCTTCGGTCCGGATATACCGCTCCGCCGGATCGCCAGGCGCCCGGGTTAAGAAGGATTCCAGTTCCGGGTATGCGGCCAAAAGCTCTTTCTGTTGATCCCGGGACAAATTCGGGAAGCAGGATACGGCGGCTTCGATGACGAATTTGCGGTATCCGCCGAAAATTTCATCAGCGCCTTCTCCGGTGAGAACTACTTTAAGATGCTCGGACGCCATCCGGCAGACCTGATCCGTGGGGATCAGCGTGCCAAGAGAGATCGGTTCCCCTAAAGAAGAAACGATTTCGGGAAGCAGATGCAGATGATGCTGGCGGCATGTCTTTGAAAACAGCCGGGAGGATCCAAACGCCTCGGGCATATTGGCGATAAAGTCTTTAACAAACGGCACTTCATTGTAGCGATCGTCATCAAAACCGATGGTGAAAAGACGCAGATCCGGGGACATCCGCCCTACCATGGAGGATACCGCAGCAGAATCGATGCCGCCGCTGATCAGGCACCCCACCTCCACGTCCGATCTGAGGCGGATCCGCACCGCGTCGGAAAAAATTTCATAAAACGCATCCGCTGCATCATCAAGTGAAACGGCGTCATCAATCCGATGCAGGCAGTAGTCCCAATAACGGACGATCTCATGGGCACCGGTATTTAAATCATAAATCAGATAGCTGCCGGGCGGCAGCTTATAAATTCCCTTAAACAGGGTTTCCGTTCCGGGCACGTATCGATAGGTAAAATAGGTGCCGAGCCGATTCGCGTTCAACTCCTTTTTGATGCGGCTGCCGGACAACAACGGCTTTATCTCGGAAGAAAAAACAAAGTTTCCGTCTGCCACACAATAATATAAAGGTTTGATGCCGAATCGATCCCGGAACAGCACCAGTCGCCCTCCCCGCGGGTCATAAATGGCGCCGGCGTACATGCCGTTCAGGTCCTGTAAAAACCCAAGACCTTTGGTTCGATATAAATGAAGAGCCACTTCGATATCGCCCCTGGACACAAAGGGTTCATCTCTTACCTGCCCGCGCAGTTCAAGATAATTATAAATTTGTCCGTTACAGATAATAGCGCTCTGGTCCTTGCGACACTCCAGGGGCTGCATGCCGGTTTCAAGATCAAGGATGGATAAGCGTACAAAGCCGAGACCCACCTGTTTACCGTCAACGGCGTAAATCTGACAGCGCTGGTCGTCGGGACCGCGATGCTGCTGAAGGTTATTCATGGCAAGCAGACGACGGCTGATCTCGTCAGCCGGTAATGATGAGGAAACGATTCCGGAAATACCGCACATGGTTAAATAATCCATTACAAATCTGAGGTCAGAACAGTCTGGTTGCCCCCCTGTCATCATCCGGTCTTATCCCTACGGACACGGGGGCATCATCTATGCATCCGACTAAGTTGGATGTGTCAAGGTTAACAACATAAGGTCTCATTGACAAATCGTCAAAAAAAGGTTATAGTCTATCAAGTATTTTTACCATGTAAAACGATTGTTTCAAAATGGTTTCCACTACCACCGCATTCCATTTGTTTAAAATTTCATCAAAAAAGACGGCGCAAGCCAGGCTGCGGCCGACACAAAGCCGACATCCCGGGGCAAAGGAGGCAGACGATGACCCCGGCATCATCCGATGCCGCCAATGCCGTGGACAAATCACACACTGTTCCGCGCGCACAACGGCAGGCGGGCAACACACGCATACATTCGTCAATCCCCATGGCATCGTATTTGAAATCGGATGTTTTACGTTTGCCAATGGTTGTGATCCTGTCGGACCGGCATCCACAGAGTTTACCTGGTTTGAAGATTTCAGCTGGCAAATCGTTGTCTGCGGTTTTTGCCGAACGCATCTGGGCTGGTGGTTTTCCTCAAATTATGCGGACTCTTTTTATGGATTGATTATGGATCGCCTGCTCCTGCCCGAAAATTATCGATAATGCTTAAAAAATAAATTTTTTATTGACTTGAGATAAAAATTAAATTATTTTTATTAATTTTTAGCTATTGAGACATTCAGTCCATAAATACCATATAATGTTTATTTTTTGTTTATGGACAACTTATACCATTAAATCAAAGTTTACTCGTTAACAGCCCCCAACGTCGGTTGAAGGGGCGTTTTTTGTTGTTTAAGCGCAAAAGTGCTTTGAACAGCAGATCTGGATTGCAAAAAACATCAACCAAACTGTGTAAAAAAATGAATAAAACCATTCAAAACGTCAGGAACATCGGAATCAGCGCCCATATCGATTCCGGAAAAACCACGCTGACCGAGCGCATTCTTTATATGACCAAGCGCATTCATCGGATTCATGAAGTCCGGGGAAAAGACGGAATCGGCGCCACCATGGATTCCATGGACCTTGAAAAAGAGCGCGGGATCACCATTGCCTCCGCTGCCACCTACTGTCAATGGGATAATCATGAAATCAATATCATCGACACGCCCGGGCATGTGGACTTCACCATCGAGGTGGAGCGGGCATTGCGCGTATTGGACGGTGCCATACTGGTGCTTTGCGCGGTGGGCGGGGTTCAGAGCCAGTCCATCACGGTTGACCAGCAAATGAGGCGTTATGAGGTCCCCTGCATCGCTTTTATAAATAAATGTGACCGCAGCGGAGCCGATCCGTTCCGGGTGATCTCCCAGCTCAGGGAAAAATTACACCACAACGCCGTTGCGCTTCAGATTCCCGTTGGCCAGGAATCGGATTTCAGGGGGCTCATTGATCTGATTTCCATGAAAGCCGTCTTTTTTGAAGGAGAATTTGGTGACCGTCTTCGGATTGACGCCATTCCCGATGATCTGGTTGACATCGCCCGGGAAAAACGCGATATTTTAATCGATGCAGCCTCCATGTTTTCCGATACTCTGACGGAAGCGGTGCTGGAGGATCAGGAGATTTCCGAAAGCCTGCTTTTATCCGCGATTCGCACCGGAACCCTGAAGCGGGAGTTGACGCCTGTTTTAATTGGTTCTGCATATAAAAACAAAGGAATACAGACCCTGCTCGATGCGGTCACCCGGTTTCTGCCCTCTCCCATTGATGTGACCAATGAAGCCATGGATATCAATGATCCGGATAAGCGCATCGCGTTGTCCGGCAGCCCCGAAGATCCGCTGATGGCCCTGGCCTTTAAACTCGAAGACGGTCAATACGGTCAACTCAGTTATATTCGTCTGTATCAGGGCAAGCTGAAAAAAGGCGACACGGCCATTAATGTCCGAACCCGTCAGAAAATCAAAGTCGGGCGCATTGTCCGTATGCACGCCGATCAGATGGAAGAGGTGGAACAGATTTCCGCCGGCTATATCGGGGCGTTTTTCGGTATCGACTGCGCCTCCGGCGACACCTTTGCCGCACCGGGCTTAAATCTGTCCATGACGTCGATGTTTGTCCCAAAGCCCGTGATTTCCCTGGCCATCAAACCCGCCAATCAGCAGTCCGAAAAAAGCATGGCCAAGGCGCTTAATCGTTTCACCAAGGAAGATCCGACGTTCAAATCCTTTACCAATGACGAAACATCCGAAACCATTATTTCCGGAATGGGCGAGCTCCACCTGGATATTTATCTGGAACGCATGAAGCGGGAATACGGCGCTGATGTCATTTTCGGGGAACCACGGGTGGCCTACCGGGAAACGATTTCCCGGACCAGTGCGTTTGATTATATCCATAAAAAACAGACCGGCGGGGCGGGTCAGTTCGGCCGGATCAGCGGTTATCTGGAACCCTCGCCGGACGAGGATTTTGTATTCGAAAACAAGGTCACCGGCGGCGCAATACCAACGCAGTTTATCCCAGCCTGTGAAAAAGGTTTTAAAGCGTGTCTTGATAAAGGCCCCTGGATGAAATATCCTGTTACCGGCGTAAAAGTCGTTATCAATGACGGCGCTTCGCATTCTGTTGATTCATCGGAAATGGCCTTTCAGGCGGCGGCTCGCGGCGCCTTCCTGCAGGGATATTTAAAAGCCGCTCCCATTCTACTGGAACCGATCATGAAGGTGGTTGTGGAAACACCGGGTGAATTCCAGGGAAACGTCATGGGATCTCTGAATCAGCGTCGGGGCATCATTATCGGGGCTCACGATGTCGGATACACGACCGTTATCGAAGCCCGTGTACCCCTGGCCGAAATGTTCGGCTATGCCACGGTGTTGCGTTCGCTGACCCAGGGAAAAGCCCAGTTCACTATGGAATTTGACACATACAAACAGGTCCCCAAATCTGTACTGGACAAATTTCAGGAAAAAGAGGGAAAAGGAGCCTTGTGATGATTAGAAAACAACTTGTGTTAAAAGATCCCCTAAAGAATTTAATTCCCAAAACCCATGCCGAGGCTTCCGGGGAATTCTGCGCCGTCGTCGCACGGCCCGGCGTCGGGAAAACCGCTTTTCTTGTTCAGATCGCCCTAAGCGCCATGCTGACGGGTAAAAAAGTACTTCATATCAGCGTCCAGGATCCGGTTGATAAAGTAAATCTATGGTATATTGAACTCTTTCAAAAAATCGTCTCTCCCCTTCTCACCGATCCGCAAAACGGCTTATGGGAGGAATTACTCGCCCAGCGGTTTATTATGACATTTGAAACGGAGAGTTTCCGTTTTGATAAACTGGAACGCCGCATTACCGAACTCAAGACACAAACCGTTTTTGTGCCCGATATCGTAATTGTTGACGGCCTTTCGGTTGACAGCTCGATATTTGAGGAACTTGGCCGATTAAAAACATTTGCCGCCGACAACGCCATGACCTTCTGGTTTTCCGTAGGACGCACCGGAGAATCGGCCGCCGTGTTAAATGTAACCGAAGAATTCGGAGAAAATTTCAATACGCTTTTTGATGGTATCTTCTGGATGGTTCCGGAAAAAAACCGTATCCTGGTCAAACGGCACAGCGATCGACAAAGCATAGGGAAATCTCAGCCTACCATATGCCTGGACCCCTCAACCATGTTGATTCAGGAGTGTAATTCTTTCCCAAAAACATGATTGAGCATCATTGCTGTATATGGTTTCACGGACTTTTTTAAAAAACCATTTACCTGTCGTTTATTCGTGTAATCGTGTTCTGATCTTTCATTTGTTCCGGATTTTTCCCTGACATCAAACTTCAACCCTCTCGTATTCATCTGATTTCCGATATGTCCCTGGATGAAACCCCCTGCTCTGTTCAACAAATTTATGATGATAACGCATTTATTTGATTGAAATGGCCATAAAAGAATGATAAAAAAGTAAAGGTCATAAACCGTTTTTTTCAATCAAAAAGCCGTTACGCCATGACCGGACCGCAGTCCGTAAACCCTGCGTTCAGAACGACACACTGCCAGCTTTTTGCATCCAGGATCAAAACACGCGATCGGATCGATTCCATCGCCTGAGCGGTATTAAATGCAGAACCCTTAATCCATACCGATAAGGAGAAAAAAAAATGGATCGTAAACCATTGGGCGTATTGTTATTCTTATGTTGCTTCGCAATCTTGCTGGCGACACCGGCGCATGGCGCTGAAAAGCCAAGCTGCGCGTTTTTATGGCTTCATGTGGATGAAGGTTCCACGGAGATCAGCGAGTATCAGGGAAAGGAGCTCACCAAACGGTTCACCCAGGCTCTTGAGCTGTTAGATGTTTATGAGGTAGTGCCTTCGGCGGAAATGAGCCGAACCATTGCCATGCGAAAAGGTCTCGGGGCGGCGCCATGCACCAATCTTTCCTGCGCGGTGGAATATGGAAAACTGCTCAATGTGGATTATGTGATCTATGGTATTTACGGTCATATCGGCAATGTCTACTCCATTGAGACCATCCTTGTTGATGTTGAAAACAGCCAGGAAATCAAACACGTGGTCACGGATTACAAGGGAGATCACCAGGGATTTACCCGGAAAGTGCCGCTGGAAAATCTTAAAACCCTGCTTGGCATGCCGGTGCTGCCTCCAGGGGTGGAAGCGTCTTATGCCCGCTTATTTAAAGAAGATTCAACCCCTGAAAAAACCACTGTCGGGGAAAAACCGTTGCGTTATGGCCTTCGCCTCGGCCTGGTATCCAGTGATGACGGCGTTGAGTTCGGCGGCGGCATTGAACTGCGATATAATAATCTGTCATTTAAAGTCATGGGAAACGATGTGGGCATCGGGGGGGCTCTCTCCTATTATTTGAATGTGAGGGGCAACAGTCCCTATATGTCGGTAGTGGGGGCGTATTATGACAAAAAACATAAAGGCGCTACGGAAACCGGCAATATCTATGGGCTGCTGCTTGGTTACCGCCTGCAGGTCATCAATGACAAAATGGATATCTGCATCGGCCTCGGCGCCGCCTACGTGGACTGGGACCATAAACAAATCGACAGTGATCAGGAATTTATTCCCGTGGGCGAGCTGACATTTGGGTATATGTTTTAATCTGCACCCAGGCCGAAAAAAGCGTCTCCGTCCCGGGCGGATGCCGCCGGATGCCTTATACCTGGCACTCCCTGAGACCTCACAGAATAAAAACCGCCGGTTAATCGCTTTGGTTATACGGCGGTCTTTTATTCTGTTTTAATTCTGATCTCCTGTTGACATCTTTTCCACAATTCTATAGAAAATCGCCTTGCAAAACAGATGCGCCTGCCGCCGTTGATTGAAACAAAAACCCGTCTGCCGGATTTTAACCGTCGACGCGCACAAAATTTTTGCTCAACCCGGCGCGCCATTAACATTTACATTCGTATTATACCCATTTACGGAGGGGTTCATGTTGTATTCCAAGCTGCTTATCCTCCATTTTCCCAGCAGAGAGGTGGAAAAGCCCACCATCTGCAATCTGGCCAGGCTCCATGATCTTACCTTCAATATTCTGAGAGCAAAAATCCTTCCCCGCAAAGAGGGAATCATGGTCCTGGAACTGTCGGGATCAAAAAAAAATTTTAAAAATGGAATTCACTATCTTAAGGAACAAGGTGTTATTGTAAAAAACGCCTCTTCCGAAGTTAATCGGCTCGAGGAGCGGTGTATCCAGTGCGGAGCTTGCACAGCGGTCTGTCCGACCGGAGCCCTTGCGATAAAGCGCCCGGAAATGACGGTCATTTTTGAAAAAAACAAGTGCAGCGTCTGCGAACTCTGTTTGACGACCTGCGTGACCCGGGCTATGGAAATCAAACCCACAACCGAAACGTTTTTCTAAATGACGTCAACAGTCGCTGTTGCGCTCAGCGGCGGCATCGACTCCCTTGCGGCCGCTTATCTTTTAAAGCAGCAAAACTGCAAAATTTTCGGCATCCATTTTCTTACCGGGTATGAAAAATCATACCAAAAGGACGCCGACACCGCCATACGGCCCTCGGACTCGGCCGGATACTATTTGATGAAAGACGATCCCCATCCCATGTCGCGCATTGCAAAACAGCTCGACATTCCCATCCTTATCGTCGATTGCCGCCGGGCGTTTAAAGAACAGATTATCGATTATTTCATGGATGTCTACCGTTCGGGACGAACGCCTAATCCCTGCATGCTCTGCAATGCGCAGATCAAATTCGGCCGGATTGCCGACATCGCCCGGGATGCGGGCGCTTCCTGCCTGGCCACCGGGCATTACGCCCGGATCGTGAAAACGGCACACGGTCGATATCAGGTCAAAAAAGGCGCCGATCCCGACAAAGAGCAGTCTTATTTTCTGGCACTTTTATCCCAGGCGCAATTGGCATTTGCCTGCCTTCCTCTTGGGGAAATGACCAAGACGGGAGTCAAACAACTGGCCCGAAAACATGCCCTTCAACCGCTGTCCGCCTCGGAAAGTCAGGATATCTGTTTCATACCCGACGGCACCTATGTTGATTTTCTTGCCGCAGCGGGCGACTTTCTGGGAAAGCCGGGGCCCATCGTCACGTCGGCCGGCCGAATCATCGGGGAACACCCTGGTGTCCACCGATATACCATTGGACAGCGCAAAGGTCTCAACTGTCCGGCGGAAAGGCCCTATTATGTATTGGACATCGATCCCGCAACCCGAACCATTACGGTGGGATTCAAAGAAGAATTGTTGCGGTCCGAATGCCGTCTGAGACGGGTCAACTGGATGATACCGGAACCGGCCGATCCGTTGCCGGTATCCATACGGCTACGCTATCGACACAAGGCGGTCCCTGCGTTGCTGAAACCATCCACAAACCGGACTGCCCGCATTGTTTTTAAAAAAGCACAACCGGCCGTGGCTCCGGGCCAGATTGCGGTTGCCTATGACAATGATCTGATCGTTGCCGGAGGCTTTATCGATGCATGAGCCGTTGAAAAAGCCGGATGTTCTGCACATTGCCACCCTGGGATGCAAAGTCAATCAGTACGAATCCGATGCGATCAGGGGAGATTTATTACGGATGCCATCATTTACGACAATGGCCGAATCCCATCCCGTGGTGATCATCAACACCTGTTCCGTAACAAAAAAAGCCGCGTTGCAGTCGCGGCAATTGATCCGTCGTGCCATCCGTTCCCACCCAAATGCTGTGATCATGGCCACCGGTTGCCTGGCCCAGACGGAAGCAACCGCATTGGCAGAAATCAAGGGCATTGACTATATCATTGGAAATACCCATAAAACAAAAATTCCGGACATTCTTGGCAATGGCCCGGTTCTCAAAACAAAGACACCGGCGATTATCTGCGGCGATATCAGAAATCATCGCGTTTTTGCACTTTCCGGTTTTCCGGCCGCAGAGGCCCGCTCCCGGCCGTTTATTAAAATCCAGGACGGATGCGACCAGTTCTGCACGTACTGTATCGTTCCCCACGCCCGTGGACCGGCCCGCAGCCGACCATTGGAAAATATTGCAGATGAAATTAAAACATTTTCCAAAAACCGATGCCGTGAAGTCGTGCTGACCGGCATTCATGCGGGAAGATGGGGACTTGATTTTTCGCCGCCGTCGACCTTGGAGCGGCTTCTGGCGCATATCCATGACAACGACCTGATCCACCGCATCCGTCTTTCCTCCATTGAATCCATCGAAATAACGGACCCGCTTGTATCGTTTGCCGTTGACTCAAAACGACTGTGCCCTCACTGGCATATCCCGCTTCAAAGCGGGGACGATGAAATCCTGAAAAAAATGAACCGCCCCTATTCCGCTGAAATGTTTGCCGACCAGGTGATGACCATCCGGGAACGCATGCCCCGGGCGGCCATCGGAACCGACGTGATGGTGGGATTCCCCGGGGAATCCGATGACGCGTTCAACCGAACTGTTTCCGTTCTGGAATCCCTTCCGGTTTCGTATTTCCACGTCTTTCCTTTTTCCCGCCGGAGTCCGGCCCCGGCCGCCGGTTTCCCTGGTCAGGTACCGCCGGAAAAAATCAAATCCCGGGCAAAAAGCCTTATCCGCTTAGGGCTTCGCAAAAAAACGGCATTTTACGATCAGATGATCGGCGAAACCGTTGCCGTCATTATTGAATCCCGCCGGGATCCTGCAACCGGCCTTCTCGCCGGCGTCAGTGAAAATTACATCCGGGTGCTGCTGGAAGGAGACGACCGACTGAAAAACCGCATGGTCAATTGCCGCATTACCGCGCCCGTCAGCGACCGTGCCGTCATCGCCGAATGGATACCTTGATAACGCATAAGTTCCACTGTCATCATTTCAATGAACCAAGCGGTTTGGCCCAACAAAACCCGCAAAAAGATATGCTCGCGAACAGAGATCTACTCCAAACCTCAGATCAAAAACAAGGACCAGACGCAGGCCGGTACCAAAGGGACCGTATTCATAAAAAAAATCCGCATAACAAAAACATCTTCAGTGCGAAAGGATGCAGAACATGGCCATTGTTGAATGGAAAAAAGACGGCACCGTAGCCGTTGTCACGATGAACAACGGGGAAAACCGGCATAACCTCGAATTCGCCGGAACCATGCAACAGACCCTGGATGACATCATGGCGGATGCCGAAATCCATGCGATTGTCATCACTTCGGAAGATGCCCGCTGCTGGTCTCTCGGCGTTGACATCGACTGGCTGGGCATTCAAATGCAGAACCAATTGTTTGACAACATCAAGGACTTTATGTACGGCATGAACACGGTGTTTAAAAAACTGCTCTCCCTGCCCGTTCCGGTTATCGCCGCCATCAACGGCCATGCGTTCGGAAACGGCGCCATTCTCTCCTGTGCATGCGATTTCCGTTTCATGAAGGCAGATCGGGGCTATTTCTGTTTTCCGGAAGTCGATCTCGGCATCCCGTTTCTTCCCGGCATGATCGCCTTTGTCCGCAAGGCAATTCCCGAATACAAATTCAATGAACTGAAACTGACCGGGAAAAAGGCCGGCGCCCCCGAGCTGGAAGCCGCGCACATCATCGTAAAAGCATGCCCCGATGCCGGATCCCTCATGGATGAAGCTCTGGCGTTTGCCAGGGGTTTTCAGAAAAAACGGGGTATCTTCGGGGAGCATAAAAAACGGATGCACCGCCAAATCATCGAAACAATCGATACCCAGGACCGGGAATATATTGATTCTCTCCGTCTGATGGTACTGGATTGAGGATTTTTCGGGACTCGGAACGCCTGAGGCATGGTTGGAGTTTTTGCTATTGCCTTACAGGAATTTTGGGACAGGTAAAGTGCCATTTCATTGGAGGTTAAACCAACATCCGAAACGAACAAACGCGTTACCGAAAATCGGCGGCCCCGATTACGTAAAAGCCGACAAATTAAAAAATTTCAGTGTCTCTTTTGATTCCCGGATATAGGTTTCCCGGTCAACACCCAGCATGGGTCGAAAAAAATTTTCTCCGGAAACAAAATTATGAATGGCATTCATGATGGAGAGAACTTTCATTTTCGCGTCATTGGGAACATTCTTCCGGTCCTTGGCCAATCCCATGGAATAGGCAATGTCACCAATATATTCCGGAACCTTGAAATCAAAAATACTGCCGTGACGGGTCTTGGTGAAATATCGGAATAAAGTGAGATTGGATATTTCCGGATTGGCGAACAGATAATCCGACATTTCCTCGATGGCGATTTCAAGACGTTGGGTCAGAGGCCGGCCCTTGACGATTTTTTCGACTTCAATTAGTTTCTGGCGCAATCCTTCACTGATATCACGGATCACCGCTTCATAAAGATCCCCCTTTTCCCCCCAGTGATAATAGAGAGTCGAGATATCAATATTCACGGCTTTGGCGATCATGCGGGTGGTGGTGCCGTGAAAACCGTATTCGCCGAAGATCTTGCGGGCCGCCGTCAAAATTTTGGCCTTCATGGAATCAGGATTTTGTTTCGCCTTTTCAAGGGATGATGCCATATTCTGCCTTTCCGATCATCACGCGCCCCCATAATCTCGAATGGGGCGCGGTTTCTTAAATCTTTCAGATAACTCCGGATGCTTCCCACTGTTTTATGTTTTCCTCAGTATAACCAAAGGATCTGAGAATCTCCGCTGTATTTTCACCAAAATCCGGCGGGGGGGTTCGGACCGAACCCGGCGTGTCGCTCAATTTGACCGGAATGCCGATGCCGCGGGAAACCCCGCCGTTTTTCTCCGGGATTTCCACCACCATTTCACGGGCCGCAAACAGCGGGGATGCCATGGCTTCTTCTGGCGTCCTGACCGGCCCCCAGCAAATATCCAGTCCAGCCAGTTCGTGCTCCCACTGGGAGAGCGTTTTTTGCCGGAACTGTTGTTCCATAAACCCGATCAACTCTTGCCGACGGGCGTCGTCATACTGAAGAGGAGCATATTCGGGCACCCCGAAATAATCGCAGAGATTTTTCCAGAACCGGTTTTCAACGGCTCCAATGGAAAGATACCGATGATCCGCCGTCTCATAGACATGATAGCACGCGTACCGGTGAGACAAAAACGAATCGGAACGCTTTACCGGACAGCCGGTGAGCTGCCCCAGACTCAGAACCAGAGACAGCAGCGTCATGCTTCCGTCGGTCATGGATATATCAATATACTGACCCTTTCCCGTGGTGTTTCGGGCATGCAGTGCCGACAGGATCCCGATGGCCGCGTAAAGTCCGCCGCCGGCCATGTCGGCAATCTGTATTCCGGGAATACTGGGGGGCCCGTCCTTGGAACCGATCAGATCCAGAACGCCGGCGACACTGAGATAATTGACGTCGTGCCCGGCCGTGTCCCGATAGGGGCCGGTCTGTCCATAACCGGTGATGGAACAATAAATGATCTTCGGGTTGATTCGGGAAATTGCATCATAATCCACGCCCAGGCGCCGGGTAACCCCCGGGCGGAATCCTTCCAGGACAACATCGGCTGTTTTTGCCATTTCCAGAAAAATATCCCGTCCGATATCGGTTTTCAGATTCAGGGTCATGTGCTCCTTGTTCCGTAGCACGGTTGCATTGCCGCCGGCTTCAGACGCGTAACGCCGGTCTTCGATGGCAATAACACGCGCCCCATGGTCGGCCAGGATCATGGAGCAAAACGGTCCGGGCAGCAGCCGGGACAGATCGAGAACGGTTATTCCGGACAAGGCGCCGGTCGTTGTCATGATAGACCTCCGCTGCGGCGATCGCGCGACCGCCGATGTTTTATTGGATCGCATTTTCCATACATCGTTTGATTCCATCAATTGTTTGAATACTGTAAACGCTCGATAGGGTGAAGTCAACAAAACAAAATCAAAAGCCAACGCAAAAAATCTTTTGACAGTGGTTTGGAAAGAGCATATTATGGCTCCATCATTTGATGGAACAATTTGATTTAGACAAAAGCTGAAAAAATTTCATCAATTTTTCGGGGATCTTCAGGATGATGGAACCAACGGCCGATGACAATCGATTACCGCCTGTCCGATAAGCTGATCCCGATGATCATGCAAAGCCCTTATCAACAGGCATCCATCAAAATTTTACGATTTTCCAGCCTGAACATTATACTTTCGTTATTACCGGCACGATCAACATATCCAAACCAGTAAAGGAGGATTCAAAATGGCGCTGAACCTTGATGCCGTCGGGAAAAAAATCGGTCCCGTCACCAAAGACTATACGTGGCAGGACGTGGTGCTGTATGCCCTTGGCGTGGGAGCCGGATTTGCGGAACCCGAATACACCTATGAGAAAGATCTCAAAGTCATTCCCACCTTTTCCATTGCCACGATTTTTGATTTTCTCTCCCATATCGGTGTAAATGCCAACGTCAATCTCGCCGGCATCGTGCACGGCGAGCAGGACCTGATCTTCCACAACCCTATTCCGGTGGAAGGCACGCTCACCACCGAAGGAAAAATCACTCACATGTATGACAAGGGCAAAGGAAAGGGCGCCCTGATCATCGGTGAAAGCGAAACCTGGCATTCCAACGGTAAAAAACTGTTCACCAGCGTTTTGTCGATTTTTTCCCGGTTTGACGGCGGCTTCGGAGGGGAAAACGCGCCCGCGGAAACCTTCACCTTTCCCGAAAAAAACCCGGATTTCGAGGTCGATGCCCATCCTTCCCCGGACCAGCCGTTGATCTACCGCCTGTCCGGAGACCTGTTTCCGCTCCATGCCGACCCGGAGTTCGCCAAAATGGCCGGTTTTGAAAGGCCGATCATGCATGGCCTTTGTACTTACGGGTATGCCTGCCGGGCGCTGATCCAAAACCTGATGCCGGGCGAACCCGAAAAACTCCGGCGATTGAAATGCCGTTTTTCCAAACCCCTTTATCCCGGCGATCCCATTAAAATCAAAATCTGGAATACCGGATCCGGCAAGGCGGTCTGGAAGGTCACCAACACCAAAACCAATGAGGATGTCATCACCAACGGCCTTTGTGAATACGGTGAGATTCCCAAGGATGACATCCGTTTTGACGGCAAAGTGGCGATCGTAACCGGGGCCGGGGGCGGCCTGGGCCGGATTTACGCTCTTGATCTGGCCAAACGGGGCGCCAACGTCGTGGTCAATGATCTCGGCGGAAGCCGGGACGGATCCGGCAGCGACAAGGGACCGGCGGACAAAGTGGTCGATGAGATCAAGGCGGCCGGCGGTGAGGCCGTGGCCAACTATGACAGTGTTTCCACTCCGGAAGGCGGTGAAAATATCGTTAAAGCGGCATTGGATGCGTTCGGCACCGTGGATATTCTGATCAACAACGCCGGCATTCTCCGGGACAAAAGCTTTATCAAAATGGATCCGGAAAACTGGAAAGCGGTTCTCGATGTCCACCTGACCGGCGCCTACAATGTCACCAAGCCGGCTTTTACCGTCATGCGGGAAAAAGGATACGGCCGCATCGTCATGACCACTTCAGCCGCCGGCCTATACGGCAACTTCGGCCAGACCAACTACTCCTCGGCCAAAATGGGCTTGGTCGGCCTGATGAACACCTTGAAAATCGAAGGGAAAAAATACAATATCCTGGTCAATACCGTGGCGCCCATCGCCGCATCCCGGCTTACCGAGGATATCCT
>CAZRES010000012.1:38963-48034 GCA_964598885.1 uncultured Desulfobacteraceae bacterium
AAAATGATAGGAATCACATCTTACGGCGCATACATCCCCCGCTTAAGATTAAACCGGATGGCCATTTATCAGAGCATGGGATGGTTTGCCCCGGCTCTGATCATGGTGGCCCAGGGCGAGCGGTCCATGTGCAACTGGGACGAGGATGCCGTCACCATGGCCGTGGCCGCGGCCCGGGACTGCCTCATTGGAATGGATAAGAACAAACTGGATGCCTGTTTTCTGGCATCCACCTCCCTGCCCTTTGCGGACCGGCAGAATGCGGGCATCATATCGACGGCCTTAAATCTCAGAGATGATATTCTCACATCCGATTTCACCGCTTCCCAGAAAGCCGGTTCCACCGCTCTGCTGGCAGCCCTGGAATCGGTCATGGGCGGGGCCCGGAACAATATCCTGGTCACAGCCTCCGATATGCGGGAAACCAAGCCGGCCTGGTTCCATGAAATGTGGTTCGGGGACGGAGCCGCCTCCCTGACGGTGGGTGATAAGAATGTCATCGCTGAATTCAAGGGCTCCTATTCCGTATCCTACGACTTTGTCGACCATTACCGGGGGGCCCAGAAAAAATATGATTACAACTGGGAAGAACGCTGGATCCGGGATGAGGGGTATTCGAAAATCATTCCCGAAGCCGTCTCCGGGCTGCTTAAAAAACTCGACATGACCATGGACCAGGTGGACAAGCTGGTTTATCCGTGCTTTTTCAAGGCCGAGCACGCCAAAATCGCCAAAAAACTCGGCGCCGGCAAGGAAAAGGTCATCGACAACCTCCACGAGGTCTGCGGCGAGACCGGCTGCGCCCATCCCCTGCTCATGCTGACCAAAGCTTTGGATGAGGCCAAGCCGGGAGACCGCATTCTGATGGCCAGCTTCGGGCAGGGCTGCAACGCCTTTTTGTTTACGGTCACCGACAAGATCGAACAGCTTCCGATGCGGGATAAATTCAAGGCCACCCTGGAGCTCAAGGAAACCACTGACAATTATTCCAAATTTCTGGTGTTCCGTAAACTGATCAATCCGGAAATGGGCATCCGGGCCGAATCTCCCACCCAGACCGCCCTGACCGTGCTCTGGCGGCGGCGCAAAATGCTGCTCGGTCTTGTGGGCGGCAAATGCCGGGAATGCGAAACCGCTCAGTTTCCGAAAACACAAGTCTGCGTAAATCCGGAATGTACGGCCAAACACAGTCAGGAGGATTATGAATTCGCCGATGTGCCCGCAAAAATCAAGACCTACACCGGCGATCTGCTGGCCGTTTCCCTGGAGCCGCCTCACAAATACGGCATGATTCAGTTTGAAGGCGGCGGCCGATTCATGACGGATTTCACGGATTGCAAACTGGAAGAGCTGAAAGTCGGCCTGCCGGTGCAGATGGTATTTCGCAAGCGCGGCGAGGACGCCGATCGCGGGTTTGTGAACTACTTCTGGAAAGCCACTCCGGTTCCCGGGGCAGCCGACGAAATGAACAAAATCAATTTTAACGGCCGGGTGGCCATTGTCACCGGCGCCGGAGGGGGCCTGGGCAGAGTATACGCCCTGGAACTGGCCAAGCGCGGCGCTTCCGTGGTGGTCAATGATCTGGGCGGTTCCCGTGACGGGTCCGGCGGCGGTTCATCTTCGGCGGCCGACAAAGTGGTTGACGAAATTACGGACTTTGGCGGAAAGGCCGTGGCCAATTACGACAACGTGGCCACGCCCGAAGGAGGCGAGAACATCGTCAGGACGGCTATTGACGCTTTCGGCCGCGTGGATATCCTGATCAACAACGCGGGCATTCTGCGGGACAAGAGTTTTATCAAAATGGAGCCGGAAAACTGGGCCGCGGTCCTGGCTGTGCATCTTAACGGCGCGTACCACGTGACCCGTCCGGCCTTTGCCGCCATGCGGGAAAACGGTTTCGGCCGCATCATCATGACCACCTCAGCGGCCGGGCTTTACGGCAATTTCGGCCAGACCAACTATTCCGCCGCCAAAATGGCGCTTGTCGGCCTCATGAACACGCTCAAACTCGAGGGCCGGAAATACGACGTCAAAGTCAACACCATTGCACCCATTGCCGCGTCCCGGCTTACCGAAGACATCATGCCGCCGGAAATATTTGAAAAAATGAAACCCGAATTCGTCTCGCCCATCGTGCTCTATCTCTGCAGCGACGATTGCCGGGTCAGCGGACAGATTTTCAATACGGGCATGGGATATTTCAACCGGGTGGCCGTCTTAACCGGTCCCGGAGCCCAGTTGGGCGATGAAGCCACTTTTCCCACGCCCGAGGAGATCAGCGAAAATATCGACAAAATCAACGATATGAGCGGCGCCAAGGAATTTGACGATCTCAACGCCGCCCTTTTCGACCTGATGACCCCGCCCAAAAGCGCCGAACCTGTTCAGCCGGCCGCCGATGCCGGGGCTGACGCCGGCATGACGGTAGCGGATATCTTCAACAAAATGCCCGAAGCATTTGATCCGGAAAAAGCAAAAGGCGTGGACGTAGTCTTTCAGTACCACATCTCCGGCTCCACGGGCGGCGACTGGATTGTCACGGTCAAGGACGGGGCCTGCACCGTGGAAACCGGAAAGGCCGATAAACCGACCTGCTCCCTGCGCATTGCCGATACCGATTTTGTCGATATGATTTCCGGGAAGCTTGATCCCATGCAGGCGTTCACGTCCGGCAAACTCAAAATCGACGGGGATGTGATGAAATCCCAGCTCATCGGAAAACTCTTCAAACTATCATAAACGACAGGTTTGCCATCATATAGAGGAGGAAACACCATGGCTACAGGAATAAAGGATAAAGTCGCCATCATCGGGATGGGATGCACCAAATTCGGCGAGCGCTGGGATGTGGGCGCGGAAGAACTGATGCTGGAAGCATTTGAGGAGTGCATGGCCGATGCCGGGTTGGGAGTTAAAGACATCGAGGCCGCCTGGTTCGGCACCTGCATGGATGAGATAAATGTCGGCAAGACCGCCATGCCCATGTCCGTCACCCTGCGGCTTCCCATGATCCCGGTCACCCGGGTGGAAAACTACTGCGCCACCGGCACCGAAGCGTTTCGCGGAGCCTGTTATGCGGTGGCCTCGGGCGCTTATGATATCTGCCTGGCATTGGGCGTTGAAAAACTGAAAGATACCGGCTATGGCGGCCTTCCCGGCGGCGGTTCCAGCGCCGGGTCTCTGCTGTGGCAGTGGTGGCCGAACCTGACGGCCCCGGGCTCCTTTGCCCAGCTGGCATCCGCCTACGGCGCCAAATATAAAATCAAGGATGCGGACATCAAGCGGGCCATGGCTCATATTTCCGCCAAAAGCCACGCCAATGGCGTCTTGAATCCCAAAGCTCATCTGCGCAAAGCCGTTACCGAAGACCAGATTATGGCATCCCCCATCATCGCCCATCCCCTGGGCCTTTTCGATTGCTGCGGCGTAAGCGACGGATCGGCCTGCGCCATTGTCACCACGCCGGAAATTGCCAAGAAGCTGGGAAAAACGGATTTCGTCACGGTCAAGGCACTCCAGCTCGCTCTCAGCAGCGGAGAGGAAACCGCCTTTAACGACTGGGACTGCGATCATTTCATGACCACCACCAAATGCAGTCTCAAGGCCTACGAAGAAGCCGGGGTCAAGAACCCGCGGGAGGAGATCTCCATGATGGAAGTGCATGACTGCTTTTCCATCACCGAGCTGGTGACATACGAGGATCTTCACATTTCCCCCCGGGGAAAAGCCATCAATGATATCATGGACGGATTCTACGACAGCGACGGACAGCTCCCCTGCCAGATCGACGGAGGGCTCAAATGCTTCGGCCATCCCATCGGAGCCTCCGGACTGCGCATGCTCTATGAAATGTATCTGCAGCTTCACGGCCGTGCCGGCGACCGGCAGATTGAAAATCCGAAACTCGGCCTGACCCATAACCTGGGAGGTTTCCCCTTCCAGAACATCTGCAGCATCTCCATTATCGGGAAACATTAAAAAACAGTAAAAAATTACAGGAGGAACATGCATCATGGCCCAATATATCGCGGATCGGCGGGATGTCGAATTTGTACTCTATGAACAACTGAAGGCCGAAAAACTCTGCAAGATTGAACAATACAGCGATTTAAATAAAAAAGCCTTTGACATGGTGGTCAATGAAGCCCGGAATTTTGCCATCAAGGAAATCCTGCCCACTTACGTGGAAGGGGACAAGAATCCCATCCGGTTTGAAAACGGCAAGGTGATCGCGCCGGAATGCTTCCGCCGTCCCCTGGAACTCTTCCGGGAGGGGGAATGGATCGCCTTAAGCGAAGATCCGGAAATCGGCGGCCAGGGGCTTCCCATTCTCATCGCCCAGGCGGCCCGGGAATATCTCATCGGCGCCAATTTTGCCTTTGCGGCCTATGCGGTGCTGGGACACGGTACGGGCAAAATGATCGAGCTCTATGGCACCGAGTTGCAGAAAAAGATGTTCCTGAAAAATCTGTATACCGGCAAATGGGCGGGCACCATGGTGCTCACTGAAGCCGAGGCGGGTTCGGATCTCGGCGCCCTGACCACCACGGCAACGAAAAATCCGGACGGCACCTACAATATTGTCGGCAACAAGATCTTTATCACCAACGGGGATCAGGACCTGACGGAAAACATCATCCACCCGGTCCTGGCGCGCATTGAAGGCGCTCCCGCCGGCACCCGGGGGATCTCCCTGTTTATCGTGCCCAAATTCTGGGTCAACGAAGACGGCAGCCTCGGCGAATTCAATGACGTGGCATGCACCGGCATTGAGGAAAAAATGGGGCTTCACGGCAGTCCCACCTGCTCTTTGGCCTTCGGATCCAAGGGAAAATGCCGCGGCCTGCTGTTGGGCGAAGAGAACAAAGGGATCCGGGTCATGTTTCACATGATGAATGAGGCCCGGCTGGGGGTGGGGCTTCAGGGCCTCAACCACGGCTCCTCCGCCTATCTGTATGCCGTCAATTATGCCAGGGAACGTCTTCAGGGCAAAGAACTGGAAAAAATGATGGACGCGGACGCGCCTCAGACATCCATCATCCGCCATCCGGATGTGCGGCGGATGCTCATGTGGATGAAAGCCCACGTGGACGGCATGCGAAGTTTCATCTACTATGTGGGTTATCTGTTCGACATGGAGCAGTGCGCCCAAACACCCGAGGAAGCCGAGCGCTATAAAGGCCTGATCGATCTGCTCACCCCCTTGGTCAAGGCGTACTGCACGGACCGGGGCTATGACGTATGCGTACAGGCCATGCAGGTCTACGGGGGGTACGGCTACACCAAGGAATATCCGGTGGAGCAGTTGACCCGGGACTGCAAAATCGCTTCGATTTATGAAGGCACCAACGGCATCCAGGCCATGGACCTGCTCGGCCGGAAACTGGGGATGAAAAAAGGCGCCGTGGTCATGGAGTTTCTGGGGGAAATCCAGAAAACCATTGCTGAGGCCAAATCCATCGACGAGTTGACCGATATGGCCGCAAAAGTAGAAGCCGCAGTCAACCGCTTCGGCGAAACCGCCATGCACATCGGCAAAACGGCCATGTCGCCCGAATTCAAGACCGCTTTTGCCAACGCGTATCCGTTCATGGAAGCCATGGGAGATCTTATTATGGCGTGGATGCATCTCTGGCGGGCCACCATCGCCGTATCAAAGCTTAAGGAACTTACCGGTGGATTGGACGCCGCCGTCATCGCCGAAAAGGCTGCCAAAAACAAAGATGTGGCATTCTATGAAGGATTGTGGAAAACCGCGGCCTATTATATTCATTCCATTCTGCCGGTCACCCACGGAAGAATGAACGCCATCTTTGATTCAAGCGACGCCGTCATCACCATGGGAGAAAAAGCCTTTGGCGGCATATAAAATGTCTTTGCCTGCAGGCACGGATATCAAACCGTGCCTGCAGGCTCGTTTTGAAAAAATGTAACGAATGCTTCCGGATTTGCTCTTCTTGCGAACGAGATAACATCCGAATGCCGCAGCTAAAAACCTGTTGACCCTGTTATGGTTTCCGTGTATGAAGCAATGGAATAATCAGCCGAAGCATCCCCTAACTCTTCCCATACAAGGAGCGCGTCATGCTGCCTGACTTTTTTGAATTTTACAACCCTACCAAAATCGTCTATCAAATCGGCATTTCAACAGATCTGAAACCGGAGCTCGACATCATCGGCATTAAAAAATACTTCGTTATTTCCGATCATGTGATCGCCGATCTCGGATTGGTGAAGAAAATCGAAGACGGTCTTGCAGAAGCCGGATTTGAAACCGTCGGTCAGTTTCTGGATGTGGCTCAGGACGCCCGGCTCAATGACGTCAAGCAATGCGCCGACCTGGTAAAGGCTTCGGGCGCCGAAGGGATTATTTCCATCGGAGGCGGCAGCGTCATTGACACGGCAAAAGCGGTTAACATTCTATTTACCAATGGCGGCGACCTGGTGGAGGATTATTCCGGCGCTCATACTCTTACCAAACCCTTGAACCCGCACATCGTGATCCCGACAACCGCCGGCACCGGCAGCGAAGTCACCATGGCTGCGGTGATTTATGATGAAGACAACAAGGAAAAACTGGCATTTCCGGATAAATTCCTGCTTCCCAACCTGGCGGTGCTTGATCCGGAAATGACCCTTTCCCTACCCCCGAAAATGACCGCGGCCACCGGAATGGACGCCCTGACGCACGCGGTGGAAGCCTATGTGGGCATTCAGTCATCTCCCATATCAGATGTCATGGCTGCCGGGGCCATTGATTTGATCAATAAAAACATGGTCCGTGCCGTTGAGAACGGCGATGATGTCGATGCCCGGGGAGGCATGCTGATCGCCGCCTGTATGGCCGGCATTGCTTTTACCCATTCCATGGTCGGCGTCGTCCACGCCATGGCTCATGCCGCCGGCGCCCATTATCGGGTACCCCACGGCGTGGCCAATGGAATCTTCCTTCCCCATGGTCTGGAATATAATTTTGAGTTCATCTACGAAAAACTGGCCCGGCTGGCGCCGGTCATGGGAATCGCCGGCAGCGGCATGTCCGATGAGGAGGCGGCTCGAAGCGTCATCGCCGCCATCCGCAGCCTGACCGGCAAACTCAATGAACTGGACGCTCTGCCCATCCGGCTCAGGGAGGTCGGCGTCCCCGAGGACGGACCGGCCGTGATCGCCGAAGGGGCGCTGAATGACGGTTCATCCTTCTATAATCCGCGTCCCATGGATGAAGAAGAACTGCTCCCGTTTGTTCAAAACGCCTATTAATCCTTGATGGAATTGTCGTTTTTCCGCGATCCCGTCAATCGTTCATCACCGAAAAGGGGGAATCATCATGGCTATGTTTGAAAACTCAGAAAAATTGGAAGAAGTTCTGGTCGGTTTTTTTAAACACATGGCGAACACAAAGGTCATCGCGGACAAGCTTCTGGCATCCAAGCTGATCATCCGGTTCAATTATACCCAACCGGACCTTGTGGTCGTGGTGGACTGTTCCGGGGACCAGATCGACGTCCGGCCGCATGATACGGAAACCAAAGCCACTGTCGAAATGTCCATGACGGCTGATATTGCCCATCGTTTCTGGTTCGGCAAGGTCAATCTGACCAGCGCTCTGACCCGCAAGGAAATGGTGGCAAAGGGACCGATTCCCAAGGTTCTCAAACTCCTTCCCGCCATAAAGCCGGCCTATGCCATGTATCCTCAGTATCTTGATGCCAACGGTTTTGAAAAATACAATATCACCAGGGCGTATAAACCACCGACAGGCTGATTGTCGGGCAGAAAAAGCCCCCGGATGTAAAACGTCCGGATTTCGATGCACATATCCGGATTTCTTGAACCCAGGAAAAGAAGGGAAGGACTATGGGCGGTTATGCGGGACAACTTCTTTATATTGACCTGACATCAGGTTTGATTGAGAAAAAACCGCTGGATAGGCAGTTTGCGCGCCGTTACATTGGCGGATTAGGCTTCGGAACCCGGATCTATCTCGATTTGATCAAAGACAAACCGGATGTGGGACCCCTGGCGCCGGAAAATCCTTTTGTGTTAATGACCGGCCCTTTAACCGGGCTTAAAATCGACGGGGTAGCCCGATGGACCGTTGGCACCCGGTCTCCCCAGACCGGTTTCTGGGGAGACGCCAATGTCGGCGGATTTTTCGGGACCTATCTGAAATTCGCCGGATATGACGGCATCGTGATCACCGGCCGGGCGGCGAAGCCATCCTATCTGTTCATCAACGACGATGTTGTAGAAATCCGGGATGCAGGGACTTATTGGGGATCCGATACTTACGACACCAACGATCGGATGATTGCCGCCCTCAAGGATCAGTCCAAACGCAAGGGCCAGGTGCTCTGCATCGGACCGGCCGGTGAAAACCAGGTCCGCTATGCGTCCATCATCAACAATAAACGACACGCGGCCGGACGGACCGGCATTGGCGCTGTATGGGGCGCCAAACAGCTCAAGGCGATCTATGTGACGGGTTCGGGAAAGATCGACATTGCGGATGCGGAAAAACTTCAAGAACTCAAGGAAGAACTTAAATCCATCTACGAGGAAAGCATCTACATCGCCGCTCTCCAGGCCAGCGGGACTCCGGCGCACATCGATGTCGGCGCCATCAGCGGCGACGTTCCCATTAAAAACTGGCAGATGAACGAGTGGGAAGGCTTTAACGAAATCGGACCGGTCAATATCGAAGAAAAAATTTTTGCCGGAAACAAAACCTGCTATGGTTGCAGCGTGGCGTGCAAAAAAGACGCGGAAGTAAAAGAAGGTCCTTTTAAAATGACAAAAGGCCCCTCGCCGGAATATGAGACCGTAGTCAGCTTCGGGTCACTCTGCCTTAATGAAAGCATTGAATCCATTGCCAAGGCCAATGAAATCTGCAACCGATACGGAATGGACACCATATCGTGCGGAGCTACGATCGCTTTTGCCATTGAATGCTTTGAAAACGGTCTGATCAGCGAGACGGATACCGAGGGTTTGAAACTGACCTGGGGGAATGCGGAAGCCATTGTGGCCATGACGGAAAAAATCGCCAAAAAAGAAGGTTTCGGCGC
>CAZRES010000013.1:0-46929 GCA_964598885.1 uncultured Desulfobacteraceae bacterium
CATCTCGGGGAAATGCTCGGGCCGGTCATCGCCTATATCGTGATCATCACCGCCATGGTTGTGGCGGCTTCTTCGTTCACGGCCAACAGCGGCATTGATATGACCGCCAGAATCCTGGTTTTCCTGGGCGCGGTGCTCTTTTACTTTTCCGATATTTTTGTGGCGCGCCACCGTTTTGTCAAAAAAGAATTTCTCAACCGGGCCGCTGGCCTGCCCATGTATTACGCGGCCCAGTTCATGATCGCGTTTTCAACAGGGCTGATCTGAACCCATGAAGATTTCCCTACCATTTGACGATATCCACCTTGATATCGCGGTTCCCGACAACACGCGTGTTTACCGGACGGCCTATCCCGATCCTTCGGGTACGGCCGCCCAAATTGTTATGGATGCCCTGGATCATCCCATCGACTCACTTCCCTTCAAAGCAGCCCTTGCCGGACGCCGGCCGGGCGAGGTGGTTATCGTGGTATCGGATATCACCAGGCCGATCCCGTACAAGACGTTTCTGCCGGAAATGCTGGATGGAATCGCGGCCGCAGGCATAAAAAAAGACGATATCCGGATTCTGGTGGCAACAGGCATGCATCGGCCGGGAACCGACGAAGAGCGCCGATACATGTTCGGCGATATCGCCGACCAATATATCATCGAAGACCACGACGCTGAAGGGGCCCTTGAGCAAATCGAGGGTCGCAGCCATTCCGGGAGGCCGGTTTTTCTCAATAAAAACTTTGTCAACGCGGGATTTCGCATCATTACCGGGTTGGTGGAGCCGCATTTCATGGCCGGATTTTCCGGCGGCAGAAAAGCAGTCTGTCCAGGACTCGTCTCCCTTGACACCATTCAGACCTTTCATGGGTATGCGTTTTTAAACGATCCCAACGCGGCCAACGCGCATCTGGCCGGCAATCCCTGCCATGAGGAAGCCCTTTCCATGGCCCGACTGGCCGGGGTGGATTTTTGCTTAAACATGGTGCTGAACACACAAAAACAGGTGATAAAGGCTGTTGCCGGGGATCTGGAGACCGCGCACCTTGAGGCCTGCGCGTTTGTGCGAAAACATGCCTGTCCCGATGTCCAGAAGGAAACCGATGTGGTGCTCACCGGATGCGGCGGCTATCCGCTGGACGCGACCTTTTATCAGTGCGTCAAGGGGATCGTGGCGGCCATTCCCGCGGTAAAACCCGGCGGCCTGATCATTGCCGCGGGCGGATGCCGGGAGAAGATGGGCTCTGCGGAATACTGCGATCTCATGCGATCCTGCGCGGATGATTACCGGGGATTTCTTGATAAGATTCGCGATTCACAACGCGTTGCCAAAGACCAGTGGCAGTTTCAGATGCAGACTCGGGCCCTGGAAAAAGTCGGAAAGAATGGAATCGTGATGTTTTCCGCCGATCTTGACGATTCGGAGAGCCGATATATCGCCGGCCGCCACCGGCGCGCTTCACTGAAAACAGCGGCAGAAGAAATTCAGGCCTTCATCGACTCCCTGGTTTCTTCCGGTAGACGCCTGGCTGTCATCCCGGAAGGCCCTTATTGCACGCCGATCTCCAGAAGAAATTGTTTGTAGAAAAAATTTTCGAGAGCACTGCACCGGAAAGATCGTTGATCTGTTTCGGCCTCTGCTCGATGCAGCTTATCATCTGACATAAGGAGGAGAACTGATGACGGAAGCAACGATGCAAGCGTTAGACGGCCTGCGTGATCTTTCAATGGTGAAGTGGTATATCATACCGCTGCTTATGATCGTGATGTATATTTATGCCAGGGAAATCAAGGAGGCCAGAATCTCAGGAAACTGGAACGCCGTTTTTGCCGGGCTCACTCTTTTCGGCGTGGATTTTTTCAACGAAACCTGGAACGGATGGGTTCTGCATTTCACCCAGCGCTCGGCTTTCTGGACCACCCCCGGCGATACCGCGCTTCGGGTGATGGTGGGCTGGAACATCGAGATCATCTTCATGTTCCTGCTGGCGGGCCTTGTCTATTATCACACCCTTTCGGAGAGCACCACGGAAAAAATCATGGGCATTCCGGAAAAATGGTTCTGGGCGGTGGGTTTTTCCGTATTTGCCGTGTTCGTTGAATGTCTTCTCAATATCGGCGGACACCTGGTCTGGGAATATCCGTTCTGGTATCTTTCCTTCAAAGGCGTCTGGCTGATCTTTCTCTTCGGATACTTTCATTTCTTCTGCGCCATCATTCTGGTGATCAGTCTGAAATCCATGAAACACAAAATAATGACGTTAGGCATCATCTATGCCGTGCCGACCATCATGAATATCCTGGCGTTCGGGGTTTTCGGCTGGAATTATTAACTTTCAGTCACCCTGCGGACAAAGCTGTTCGCGGGAAACAAGCGATTTATCGACGATTACACACACCATGCCCCAAGGCAAGAGTCTATGCCGCCATAAATTCCACCGCATTTTCAAACAAGCGGTTTCCGGTAACAGGTCTTGCTGATGGATCAGCAAGACCCCGGCGGATCTCTTCATTGATCAGGGTCCACTGGGGGTGATTGGTGAAATGGTTGAAGGCCTCCGGGTGAGGCATAAGGCCGAAAACCCGGCCGGTGGGGTCGCAGATGCCCGCGATGTCGAGCATTGAGCCGTTGGGATTGGCAGGAAAGGACCCGACGGCCCGGGAGCCGTCCGGCAGGGCATAACAACAGACGATCTGATTGCCGGAAACCAGGCGATCCAGCACGGCGTCGGCGGCGATGAATTTGCCTTCGCCGTGGCGTACGGGCAGATCCAAGCGGTCCAGTCCACGGGTAAACACGCACGGAGTTTGCGTGTTTATGGTCAAATGGACCCAGTCGTCCCTGAAGTTGCCGCAGTCATTAAATGTCAGGGCCACCGAGCGCTTCCGGTAATCCCCGTTCAGACCGGGCAGAAGCCCGAGATTGACCAGAGTCTGAAACCCGTTGCAGATGCCCAGCACCAGGTTTCCTTTTTCGACAAATCGGGTCAGCCGTTCGCCGGCATTGTTGTTCATGCGAACGGCCTGGATCACGCCCGCGCCGTGATCATCCCCCCAACTGAAACCGCCCACAAACACCATGATCTGATAATCATCGATAGTGACAGCGCCGTCGATTATGGCATTGATATGGACCCGCGTTGCGTCGGCTCCGGCCAGTTCAAGGGCATGGGCGGTTTCAATATCGCAGTTGAGACCGTATCCGGTCAGGACCAAGGCGCGCACCCGTTTCATATCAGGCCTCCAAAGGGTTTTTTCCAGGCGGTTCTCAATTTGGACACCGGTACCCGCGCCAGGGGCTTGGCGTTCTTCTCCCGGATTTCCAGTACGGATTTTTCCGTGACCGTGCCGATGCAGGCCAGAGGCAGGCCGGCAAAAATGGTTTCAAATTCAGCGGCACGTTCCGGGGCAACGGCGGCAAGCATGCGGCCTGCGGATTCCGAAAACAGAATTTTGTCGGCCCGCATTCCACAATCAGCCGGAACTTCGTGAAGATCGACGGAAAGACCCAGGTCTCCGGCCATGGCCATTATGGCCAGATGAACTCCAAGGCCGCCGCGATAGACCCCGTGAGCTGCGGCCACAAGCCCCTTTGTTATGGCTGCTTGCAGGGCCGCATAGCGGGATAAAAATTTGGCCGCGTCGACTTTTGGCACATTGACGCCCACATATCCGAATCGATCGTAATATTCGGACGCGCCGCATTCATCTCTGGTCTCACCGATGATATAAAGCCGATCGCCGGGAACCTTGAGATCTAATGTCACGCACGCGTTAATGTCAGCCATCACGCCGATGGCGGAAAACTGGAGAGATTCCAGGGCCGACACCTTGTGAGTTTCACCGAAAGCGCCGGGAAGATGCCCGTCCACGTACATGCTGTCTTTTCCGGAAAGCAGCGGAATGCCGTAGGTCAGGCAGGTTTCCGCCAAAGCCCGGCAGGAGCGCACCAGTTGGGCTGCCTTGAATTTTCCGTCGGGATTTTTTCCCGGATGATAGGCGATATTGGGCCAGCAAAAATTATCCACCCCGCCGATATGGGCCGGATCGCCGCCTACGGCAACCATGCGGCGCACAGCCTCGTCAATAGTGCAGGATGTCATGTGAAAAGCATCAATGGACGAATACCACGGCAAAATCGCCTGGGAAAAAACCAATCCGCGTTCCGAGGTCAACACCGGCCGGATCACGGCAGCGTCGCTGTTGACATCCCGGTATCGGCCCACCAGAGGCTTGATCACGGAACCGCCCTGGACTTCATGGTCGTATTGCCGGGTAATCCATTCCTTCGAGCAGATATTGGGCCTCGCCATCATATCGAGCAGCAGCGCGCCATAATCCGAGGGTTCGCCGAACACCGGCTCGATCATTCCCCGATCCCGGGGAGAGCGCCATTGGGCCTCGAATTCCCATTGGGGAAATCCGGATTTTAAAAAATCCATATCAATGCAGGCGCAGGTTTTGCCTTCATAGGTGATGTGCAGGACGCCGGAATCGGTGTACCGGCCGATGGCCGTGCTTTCCACCGCGTGTTTTTTCGAAAGACGTAAAAACGCCTCGGCATGGTCGGGATGAACCGCCACGGTCATCCGTTCCTGGGATTCGGACACCCAGATTTCCCACTGATCCAGACCTTCGTACTTGAGCGGCACCTTTTCCAGCCAGACCGTGCATCCGCCGGAATCCCGGGCCGATTCCCCCACGGAAGAAGACAGTCCGCCCCCGCCGTTATCCGTGATAAAACGGACCAGGTCCAGGTCCCGGGCTTCCAAAAGAAAATCGTGCATTTTTTTCTGGGTATAGGGATCGCCGATCTGCACATGGCCTGCCGGGGTGTGTTCGGAAAAGGTCTCGGATGAGGCGGTAACGCCGTGGATTCCGTCCTTGCCCACCCGGCCCCCGCACATGAAGATCAGCTCGCCCGGCGATGTGGTTTTCATTTCGGCCGGCTGTCCGCCCACCACGGCGGGCATCAGGCCCACGGCCGTGACATAGACCAGGCATTTGCCCATATAGCCGGGATGAAACACCACCTGACCAAAAGTGGTGGGAATGCCGCTCTTGTTGCCGCCGTCTCTTACCCCTTCGATAATCCCGTCAAGTAGACGGCGGGGATGGAGCCGGGGCGTCAAATCGCCGCTGTAATCCCGGTTCCCCACGCAGAAGCCGTAGCTGCCCATGACCAGCTTGGAACCTTTGCCGGTGCCCAGAGGATCCCGATAAACACCGACGATTCCGGTGATGGCTCCGCCATAGGCTTCCATGTTGGACGGTGAGTTGTGCGTTTCGCCGGTGATCACGTAATAATGGTTTTCATCGAAACGGCCCACGCCCGCATTATCCCAGAGCACGGAAATCACCCAGTCCTTTTTTTCCGCCAAAGCCAGAGTCGGGGCCTCGATAAAGGTCTTAAAAAGGTTGTCGACGATTTCGGTTTTTCCCGTGCCGGCATCCGTATATCGGAACAGCGCCTGAAACGTGTTATGATTGCAGTGATCGGAGCGGGCCTGGGAAATATATTCCAGTTCCACGTCCGTGGGATCCGAAAGGCCATAAGTCCGCCGGCGGTCCTGCACGACCGGATCCTGGAAATAGGTCCGGATCACTGGAATATCATTGTCATTTAAGGCCAGGTTCCGCTGGTCGCTGATCTGTTTGAGAACCGCGTCGCTTTCAATGGAAATGGCGGTAACCGTGGGCCGATGATCCAGGCGCACCTTGGGAATGATCATGCCGATGCCGTCGGCCGGATCCCATTCGTCCCGGCCGTATATCCGGACCTGCTGGATGATGTCGTTTGCCAGCAGTTCGGCGCCGATCCGCGCTACTTTAGCCCGGGTCAGTTTTTTCCCTTTCAGGCAGTAGCGCCGGGAGGTATAGACTCCCTGGGCCGCAGAAAAACGGCTCCCCAGAACATCTTCGATGGCTTCCACGGCAGTGGCGCCGGGGTTGTCCCGGACGCCGGGGCGGTATCCCACCCAGATACACCAGTCGAAATCCAGTGCGAGTGGGGTGTATGCCGATACCTGGGTCACGGGATTGGTGAAAATTTCGGTCCGGATGGTTTCGGCCTGTTGCTTCGTCAAATCCGCGTCAATGGTGAGGATATGGATTGTTCTCACCGATTCGATGGAAATGCCGAAATAGCGGCCGGCCTTGCGGCGGACCCCCTCCCCTTCTGCATCAAACAAATCAGGCTTTAACGTGATTTCCAGTCGATGGGCCATAAATTTCTCTTTGTTGTTCTCGGTTTAAACGGACACAAACTGCTTCGCGCCCTGTTCCCCGGCAGCTCTCCACTTTCAGAAAAACCGCATGATATCGTTGTAGAATACGAATATCATCAGCATCAGCAGCAGAAACAAGCCCACCTGCTGGGCCTTTTCCCGCAAGGGAATGCTCAGGGGTTTGCCGCGCACGGCTTCAATGGCGAAAAACAGCAGATGTCCGCCATCGAGCACCGGCACGGGCAGAAGATTTAATATACCAAGATTAATGCTGACAACGGCAATAAAGAACAGCAGGCTGACCAAACCCTGGCGGACCTGTTCACCGGCCATTTGTGCGATGAGAATGGGACCACCCAGATTGTCGGCCGGGATGCTTCCTTTAATGAGCTTGGCAACACTGACAATGGTCAGTTCAATGATCATATAAGTTCGATGAATACTTTCCACCAGAGCAACGGCCGGATTAAGCCGCTCGGTGGTGACCTTTCCGGCGGCGGTTACCCCGATAACATAGCGGTCCACGGTTTCACCGAATAAATTTTCCATGGGTTTTTTTTCCGGCGCAATGCGGACATCGAAAATCGTGCCTTCCCGATCAATGGTCAGCTTTATGGCATCTCCTTCGCTGCCGGTGATTTTTTCCGCCATTTCCGTCCATGTGGAAATCGGCGCGCCGTCGACTGCTGCAACCCGGTCCTGAGGTTCCAGACCCGCCTCTTCTGCCGGTGAATCCGACCGGATCTCGCCAAATACCGGTTCCATCACCATGACTCCGGAAATGCTGAACACCCCGAAAAAAATCACAAGGGCCAGGAAAAAATTAAAAAACGGCCCGGCAGCCACAATCAGCATGCGCTTGAAAACGGGTTTATGCGAAAAAGATGCATTTATATCATCCGGATCGACTTCCACATCCGGCGACTCCCCCACCAGCTTGACATATCCGCCCAAAGGAATAGCCGATATCCGGTATTCCGTGCGTCCCACGGTTTTTGCCGCCAGTTTGGGGCCGAAACCCAGAGAAAACTTCTCCACACCTACGCCAAAGATCCGGGCACAGAGAAAATGCCCCAGTTCATGAAAAAAAATTAAAACGCCCAGAACAATGACAAACCCGAATACCGTACTCATGCGGGCAGCTCCTTTCCATTGTGATTCATCCATTTCTCGGCGGTCTGCCGGGCCCATTGATCAGCGGATAAAATAGCCTCGACATCCGGCGACGCGATACGTTCATGGGCATCCATTACATGGGCGATGACCAGGGAAATCTGGATAAAAGAAATACGATGGTCTAAAAATGCCCCAACAGCGGCCTCATTGGCGGCATTGAGCACCGCCGGCATGGTGCCGCCGGCTTCGCAGGCGCGTTCCGCCAGTGCCAGACACGGGAACCGATCCAGATCCGGCGCCTCAAATGTCAGATGGCCGAGAGAGGCGAAATCCGGCGCTGACAATTCCAGGGGAAGTCGTTCCGGACCGGCCAGGGCATACGCAATGGCGCCCTTCATATCCGGAAGGCCCATCTGAGCCATGACCGCCCCATCGGAAAAAAGTACCATGGAATGAATGATGCTCTGGGGATGAATCACCACGGTGATATCGTTGTAATCAATATTAAAAAGATGTTTTGCTTCGATGATCTCCAGCCCTTTATTCATCATGGTTGCCGAATCAATACTGATTTTGCTTCCCATCTGCCATGTGGGATGGGCCAGGGCATCGGCCGGCAGAATATCGACAAACGCCGCAGCCGGCAGAGAGCGGAACGGCCCGCCCGATGCGGTTAAATAAATACGACGCAGATCCCGCCGGCGGTTACCCGCAAGACACTGGAAAATGGCGCTGTGCTCGCTGTCAACAGGCCGGATGGCAGTGTTTTTTTCCCGGGCCCGGGCCATGACGATATCGCCGGCCATGACCAGAGTCTCCTTGTTGGCCAGGGCTACCTGCTTTCCGGCGTCCACCGCCGCCATGGTGGGCAGTAGGCCCGCGGCGCCCACCATGGCGGAAACCACCATATCGCAACGGTTATGAACCGCGGCGGCAATATATCCCTTTTCACCAAAAAGAATATCGGTTTTGATGCCGGCGGGCAATCGATTTTTAAGGGCGTGCATATCGTCTTTGGTTCCGACCACGGCCAGGTCCGGCTGAAAACGCGAAACCTGTTCAGCCAGCAACTCGATATTGGTGTTTGCCGTAAGGGCTGCGACCGCAAAACGATCCGGAAATCTCTCAATCACGGCCAGTGTGCTGCGGCCGATGGACCCGGTGGCGCCGAGAACTGATATCCGCCGCATATCAAACACCTGTCATGAAAACGATCTTGAATATCCAGGCGACGGGCGCCGCAAACAGAAGCGCATCGATGCGATCCAGCAAGCCGCCGTGGCCCGGCAGAATGCTGCCGGAATCCTTTATGCCCGCCGCGCGCTTGAGCTGGGACTCAAACAGGTCCCCGACCTGGGCTGCCGCGTTGACGCATACCAGCAGGGCCATAACCGCCGCCGGGTGCAGATGCGGAAGGAAAATTACGTAAAAGCCGAACCCCACCACCATACTGGTAAGCAGGCTGCCCACGGATCCTTCAACGGTTTTGCCCGGACTGATGGCCGGACTGAGCTTGTGCCTGCCGAAAAAACGGCCGGTATAGAACGCACCCACGTCTCCGGAAAACACGATAAACAAAAGAAAAAAGATCCACGCCGTTCCATCGCTTCCGGCCCGCAGCAGCACAATGGTGGAAAGGGACAACGGAATGTAGATAAGGCCTTGCACCTGAACCGATACCAACGCCAGAATTTTTGGATGTTTTCCATAAACCGGCATGGACAGCAATGCTGCGACCACCAGATTAAGCAGCAGAATGGCGGGAATCAGGTGGAAAATATCGGCAGCCATGGCTCCGATAACGGCTATGCCGGTGATCGTCCCCCAGGCCGTAATCGGCAGGCGATCACCAAAATCGCTGCCGGGGGCCGCAATGAGAAAATACTCCTTAAGTGCAATGACGACCACCAACCCGATAAACGCGGCAAACATCAGGGGGGGCGCCTTGATGATGACGGCCACCAGAAAGGGAATGGCCACAATAGCGGTAAGCCATCGTTTTAAATGCATGATCCGTCCTCATTAACCGTTAACGGAATTGGCGGGCCTGCGGGCATAGCGGCGGAAAGCAATGCTTAATTATCAAGGATGCAACCGTTGCGGAATGATCTGTCTATGTGCCGTTTTTTGCCGGAGGCGCTACATCGCCGAACCGGCGCTCGCGACCTTGAAAATTCTTAATGATACTGATTAACTCATCCTTTGTGAAATCCGGCCACAACGTGGGGGTAATAAAAATTTCAGAGTAAGCAATCTGCCAGAGCAGAAAATTACTGACCCGCATCTCGCCGCTGGTCCGGATCAGCAATTCCGGATCGGGCATGCCTGCCGTATAAAGATGACGCTCCATCACCGCATCGGTGATGCTGGACGCGCTGAGTGCGCCGGCTTCGACCTGAGCCGCGATTTTTCCGACAGCATGGACGATTTCGGCCCGGCCGCCGTAACTCAAGGCCAGATTCAGGCACATACCGGTGTTGCCCGCGGTTGCCTCCATGGCGCGCCGGATTTCCAATTGAACATCCGAGGGAAGGCGCTGGAACTGTCCGATGACATTGAGGCGGATCTGATTTTGCTTCATCTCGGGCACTTCCGAGATTAAAAATTTCTTCAGCAGGGTCATCAACGCACTGACCTCTGTACGGGGCCGCTGCCAGTTTTCCGTTGAAAAAGCATAAAGTGTTAAAAATTGCACACCGATCTCGCGACAGGTTCTCACCACCATACGGACCACATCGGCACCTCTTTCATGGCCCTTGATCCGGTTGAGAAACCGTTTCTTCGCCCACCGGCCGTTGCCATCCATGATAACGGCGAGATGCGCCGGCAGTTTGGAAACATCGAGCCCGTAATCGGCGGAAAGATTAGAGTTCAAGGACTTCCTTTTCTTTTTCCTTGTACATCTCGTCAATTTTTTTAATGTGTTCGTCGGTGATTTTCTGAATCTGGTCCTGGGCCTTGAACACATCGTCCTCGGACGCCTCGCCCTCTTTTTTTAACTCCTTGAGCATTTCATTGGCGTCCCGGCGGACGTTTCGAATGGCAACCCGGAACTCCTCGCACACACGGTTGACCTGACGAACAATGTCCTTGCGCCGGTCTTCGGTCAGGGGCGGAATGGTGATCCGGATGATCTTGCCGTCATTGGTGGGAGTCAGCCCGAGGTTTGCCTTGAGGATGGCTTTTTCGATATCCTTGATGACCGAGGCATCCCAGGGCTGGATGGTGATCAGACGGCTCTCCGGGACCGCCAGAGTGGCCATCTGGTTCAATGGCGTCATGGCCCCGTAATAATCCACCCGAATATCATCAAAGATGTTCAAAGACGCCCGTCCGGTGCGGATTTTTTTGAGTTCACCCTGAAGCGCTGTCAGGGTTTTCGTCATTTTATCGCTTGCTTCGTCTTTTATGTCTTCAATCATGATGGATTCCCTTATTATTTGATTCCAACATCCAGTCCCGCACACCGGCAGCACACGCCGGTGTCTCCAAAGCCGTCCGCGGTTCATTCATTGGAAGCCTCATAAATCCGGGTGCCGATGTTTTCGCCGCTGACCACCCGGCGAATGTTGCCGGCGGTCTTTAGATCGAACACGATCAGAAGCAGGCCATTATCCATGGCAAGGGAAATGGCCGTGGAGTCCATTACGCTTAATCGCCGTTTCAACACATCCATATAACTGATCTCTTTGATAAATTTCGCGGTAACATCGATCTCGGGATCAGAATCGTAAACTCCGTCTACTTTGGTGGCTTTCATGAGCGCATCGGCATGGATTTCTTCTGCCCGCAGCACCGAGGCCGTATCCGTGGTAAAATACGGATTGCCGGTGCCGGCGGCAAAAATAACGATTCGCCCTCTTTCCAAATGTCGAACCGCACGCCGGCGAATGTAGGGTTCCGCCACCTGATGCATGGAGATGGCCGATAGAACCCGCGTGGGAATACCGATTTTTTCAAGAGCGTCCTGGAGAGCCAGACTGTTCATGATAGTGGCCAGCATGCCCATGTAATCCGCCGAGGCCCGATCCATGCCGTTGGAAGCCGCCGACACACCTCGGAAAATATTACCGCCGCCCACGACAATGGCGATTTCAACCCCGAGATCATGGGCGGCTTTTACTTCTTCGGCTACAAACTGAAGCATCCGGGTGCTGATTCCGTAGGAATGATCACCCATCAAGGCTTCCCCGCTTAATTTCAATAGAACCCGCTGATAGACCGGTTTTGGCAAAATCGCTTACTCCTGCTCGCCGATCTGAAACCGCGCGAACCGGCGAATGGTCACCTTTTCCCCGGTTTTGGCGATAAAATCGTTTAACACATCCGCAATGGTCAGATTGGGGTCACGCACATATTCCTGGTTCATGAGGCAGGCTTCCTTATAGAATTTGCTCATTTTCCCCTCAACGATTTTATCGACCATCTTTTCCGGTTTTCCCATTTCCAGCGTCTGTTGGCGATACACTTCCTTTTCTCTGGCAATAACGGATTCCGGAATATCTTCAGCAGTTACGCCCAGAGGGCGGGCTGCGGCGATCTGCATGGCGATGTTTCTGGCAAATGACTGAAATTCTTCCGTCTTGGCAACAAAATCGGTTTCACAATTAACTTCCACCAGAACACCAATCTTTCCGCCGAAATGAATATAGGACTGCACAATCCCTTCGGATGCTACCTTTCCGGCTCTCTTCTGGGCGGTTGCCAGGCCTTTTTTACGTAAAAAATCCGTGGCTGCTTCGATGTCTCCCTTGGATTCCGTGAGCGCCTGCTTACAGTCCATGATACCGGCCCCGGTCCGGGTCCGCAGTGTTTTTACCAATTCCGCGCTGATGTTTGTCATATTCTATTCTCCTGGCTCTTCCGAATATATCGGTTCGTTTTCCGTTGTCTTTCCATCTTCCTCATGGGCCGCTGCCGCGGTCTTATGGATTACTTCCACCACCGGACCTTCTTTGCCGGTTGAAATCACGCGCCGTTCAACCGGCTTGGCCGGTTTTTTCGCTTCAACCGCGATTTCCTCAGCCTCGCCCTCTTTATCCGCTCTGGCCTGTTCTTTTTCCGCAAGGCGTTCGGCGCCGGAAACGCATGCGCCGGCAATCCGTGACGTAATCAGTTTGATGGCCCGGATGGCATCGTCGTTTCCGGGAATGATCCAGTCAATCTCGTCCGGATCACAGTTGGTATCGCAGACCGCTACGATGGGGATACCAAGACGGCGTCCCTCTCTTACCGCAATGGACTCTTTCTTGGTGTCAACAACAAACATGGCGCCCGGAAGAGATTTCATGTTTTTGATGCCGCCTAACGTACTGTCAAGCTTGATGCGTTCTTTCTGGAGTTTAAGCCGTTCCTTTTTGGGATAAAGATTGATGGAACCGTCGTTTTCAATGGTGTTGAGATAATTGAGCCGATCGATGCTTTTTTTAATGGTGGGAAAATTGGTCAGCATACCACCCAGCCACCGGTTCTGAACATAATACATTTCCGCCCGGTTGGCTTCCTCGTAAATGGTTTCCCGTGCCTGCTTTTTGGTGCCTACAAAAAGCACGGACTTGCCCGAAGCCACGGTATCGGCCACAAAATCACAGGCAAGCCTGAACAGTTTTACCGTCTGCTGAAGATCGATGATATAAATTCCATTTCGCGCCCCGAAGATGTATTTTTTCATCTTGGGATTCCATCGCCGGGTCTGATGGCCAAAATGCACACCAGCCTCCAAAAGCTCCTTCATGGTCACATACTGCATGGTTTTCTCCTTTTTGGTTTTTTCCACCGCCGCGCTTATCGGCGCCGCCGACTCTCCTCATGAAAGCACCAGGCGGCACCCCATCAAACGGCGTGCGTGTTAGGACATCGGCCGTCACTGCGGCCACTGATTAAATAGATTCATATAACAATAAAATTGATTTGACGCAAACATTTTTTTATATTTTCCGGCGCATGATGGCGACGCGCTCATGCCCGGCATAGTCACGGACAAATGTTATCGACTCGAAATTTCCGGTTTCAGCGGCCAGACGCGATACGGCATCCGCCTGATCCCATGCGATTTCCGTCATCAAACGTCCACCGGGGGCCAGGTATGACGGCATCAGCGATATGATGCGGCGGATTATGGCCAGTCCATCAGGACCGCCGTCAAGAGCCGTCATTGGTTCATAGCGCTTTATCTCCGGGGGCAGTTTACCAATTGCGCCGGCAGGAATATAAGGCGGGTTCGAGACCACCAGATCGTACTTTTCCGGATGCGAGGCCACGGGGGCAAACAGATCGCCGGTTAAAAATTCGATCGCATCGATACCCATGGCCGCCGCATTGGTCCTGGCCAGTTCAACAGCCGCTGGCGATAGATCAATTGCGTAAAAATAATGTCCCGGCCGCATTCGCGCAAGAGCGATGATTAAGGCTCCGGATCCGGTGCCGATATCGATAACCCGCCGAGGCGCGGAATTAAATGCCTCCGGCAGAAATTCCAGGGCCGCCTCCACTAAAACTTCGGTCTCCGGCCTCGGGATCAGCACCGCCGGGGTGACCGACAGATCAAACCCCATAAATTCCTTTTGACCGATGATATAGGCGGTAGGTTCCCGATCAACGCGCCGTTGGATCAAGGATTTCAGACGGGATAGTTCTTCACGGGATAATGGCTGATCAAATCGGGCGTAAAGATCAATGCGCTCCATGCCGAGGACGTGGGCCAATAGAATTTCGGCGGTCAGGCGGGGGCTGTCGATCTCACGGGACTGAAAATAGGGAGTGGCCCACTGCAGGATTTTAATGATGGTCCAGGGCGGCTCAAGCGGGCTGGAACTGACTTGCTTCGGCATTCCTGAGAGCCTGGGTCTGATAGTGGGTTATCAGGGCGTCAATAATTTCGTCGATATCACCCGTCAGTATGCTTTCCAGACGATAAAGGGTCATGCCGATGCGATGGTCTGTCATCCGACCCTGGGGAAAATTGTAAGTACGGATCCGTTCACTGCGGTCTCCGGATCCCACCTGGCTTTTTCGTTTTTCGGAAATCTCATCCTGCTGCTGCCGCAACTCCAGATCATAAAGCCTGGCGTTGAGAACTTTCATGGCCTTGGCCTTGTTTTTGTGCTGGGATTTTTCATCCTGACAGATGACCACCAGCCCGGTGGGCAAATGGGTGATGCGGACTGCCGAATCGGTGGTGTTAACGGACTGTCCCCCGGGTCCGGAGGACCGGAAGACATCGATCTTAAGATCATTGGGATCCACATCGACTTCCACATCCTCAACTTCCGGAAGTACCGCCACGGTTACCGCAGATGTATGGATACGCCCCTGGGTTTCGGTTACCGGTACCCGCTGGACCCGGTGAGTGCCGCTTTCATATTTAAGCCGGCCGTAAACCCCCTTTCCCCGAATCAGAACGATGATTTCCTTGAAACCGCCGCCGTCGGTATAGTGCTCGGACATGGTCTCGAATTTCCACCGCCGGGTCTCGCCATACCGATAGTACATCCGAAAAAGATCCGCCGCAAACAACGCCGCTTCCTCGCCGCCGGTGCCGGCCCGGATTTCCAGAAAAACATTTTTATCGTCATTGGGGTCTTTGGGCACCAGTAGTTGTTTGAGTTCCGCTTTGAGTTCGTTCATGCGGCCGGACACCGCTTCGATCTCCCGGCGGGCCAGTTCCTTGATTTCCGGATCACGATCGGACAGCAATGCTTTGCTTTCTTCCATTTCAGCACTGGCCTGGCAATATTGGCGGTAGGCGTGGATAATGGGTTCCAGCTCACCGTGTTCGCGCATATACCGGGTATAGCGAGCACGATCCCGGATAATTTCCGGGTCGCTCAGCCGTTGCTCGAGATCGCGGAAGCGTTCTTCAATTTCTTCTAAATTTTCAAACATGATGGATGATTGCCGAATACTCCAGAGACAAAAAAGAAGGAGGCAGATTAAGATTTCGTGTCTTGTTCCTGGAATTTCGCGTATTTTCGGCGGAACCGTTCGATCCGGCCGGCCGAATCCACCAGTTTCTGTTTTCCGGTATAAAACGGATGGCATTTGGAACAGATTTCAACGGATACGCCCGGCCGGGTGGATCCGACGGTCAGTTCATTGCCGCAGGCGCATTTGATAACGGTTTCCTTGTATTCCGGGTGAATATCTTTCTTCATGAAACTTCCCTCGTTGTGTTAGCGTTAAAAAAGTATCCTATCCATGCTATGAATTCATGGAATTGAGAAATTCCTTGTTGTTTTTCGTGCCATGCATCTTATCCAGTAAAAAATCCAGACTGTCAACAGGATTTAGCGTTGACAGGAGCTTGCGGAGGATCCAGACCCGGTTGAGCACGTCGGGCTCCATCAGGTTCTCCTCTTTCCGAGTGCCGGAACGGTTGATGTCAATGGCCGGATACATGCGACGGTCCGCCAGACGACGATCAAGCTGTATTTCCATATTGCCGGTTCCCTTGAATTCCTCGAAGATCACTTCGTCCATCCGGCTTCCGGTATCCACCAGGGCCGTGGCGATGATGGTGAGGCTGCCGCCCTCCTCGATATTACGAGCCGCCCCGAAAAACCGTTTGGGACGGTGTAGAGCGTTGGAATCCACGCCGCCGGAAAGGATTTTGCCGGAAGGCGGTACCACGGTGTTGTAAGCGCGAGCCAGGCGGGTAATACTGTCAAGCAGGATGACCACGTCCCGCTTGTGCTCAACCAGCCTTTTGGCTTTTTCAATTACCATTTCCGCTACCTGGACATGACGTTCCGCCGGTTCATCAAAGGTGGAGCTGATCACTTCGGCATCCACCGATCGATCCATATCGGTAACTTCTTCGGGGCGCTCATCAATGAGCAATACAAATGGAACCACATTTTTGTGGTTGGTAATAATGCTGTTGGCGATATTTTTGAGAATCATGGTTTTGCCGGCCCGGGGCGGCGAAACAATCAAACACCGTTGACCAAATCCCATAGGGGTCAGCAGATCGATAATACGGGTGGTGTAATTATCGCCATCGATTTCCAGTTTGATCTTCTTTTCCGGAAAAAGCGGGGTCAGATTATCAAAAAGAATTTTTTCCTTGGCGACTTCCGGATCTTCATAATTAACGGCTTCCACTTTAAGCAGCGCGAAATATCTTTCCGATTCCTTGGGTTGACGGATCTGGCCGGACACCGTATCGCCGGTCTTGAGATTAAACCGCCGGATCTGGGAAGGTGATACATAAATATCATCCGGACCGGGCAGATAATTGCAATCCGGTGATCGCAGAAAACCGAATCCATCAGGCAGAATCTCTAACGTCCCCTCTCCGTAGATCATCCCATTTTTTTCGATATGGGCCTGAAGCATCGAAAAGATGAGCTCCTGTTTTTTCAGCCCCCCGGCGTTTTCGATATTCATTTTTTTAGCCATCCGGGTCAGTTCAGCGATTTTTTTGTTTTTTAATTCCACGATGTTCATGCAGATTTACACCCCGTAATCAGTAAGTTAATAATAAAAATTTTCATATCCGCGCATGTCCTGTAGTAATAAATTATTGTTAAATGCGTGATCGACGCCCTCTTTGCGATCATTTGCCCGCGGTTTTTTGATTCCCGAGAGCAATAGCCTCTCCGTATCTTTACTTTCAGAAGCGACGACCCGGCGGCGTCGCGGCCGGCATCGTCTGAACCGGGCTGCGGCAGTCGGCCACAGTTCACATCATTGGGAGACAAATGCGGCTTGACATAAAAATTGCTCCGGGAACAAATCCATCTTATCTGTGAGATAAACCGGAAAACAATGATCCTGATACAGAAAAAGAAAGAAACGTATCAAAAGGCAGGTTTGCTTTTTAGATTAAGTTATAACAGTTCTTCCCCTTTGTCAACATCTTTGCCATTTGTTCGGCGGATCTTTTTGTGAAATGTCTCGTAAAATCGATCCACGGCCTGACGGGTTTCTTCAACGGAGTCGTTGTTTTCGATCACATGGCCCGCACGTTTTCTTTTTTCCTCATCCGGCATTTGTATGTCGATAAGGGCTTCGGCTTGATCTCGTGTCACCTGGTCCCGGATCATGATCCGGCGGATACGGATATCCCGATCGGCACAGACCAGAAGCGTATCGTCAAACAGGCCATCCATGCCCACTTCAAACAGCAGGGGCACTTCGACCGCGACGATATCAACTCCCTGTTGCCGTGCTGACTCATAGAACTCAGCCATGAGTCGAAAGACTTCCGGATGAATAATACTCTCCAGCAGCGTTTTTTTGCCGGGATCCCGGGTGATGACTTCCCTGAGCCGCTTCCGGTCCAGATGGCCGTCTTTGGCCACCACCTGGTCGCCGAAACGGGAAGCAATCCGCGTATAGGCCTGGGTTCCGGGCAACACCGCTTTCCGGGCCAGATCATCGGTTTTAACTATGGGGATCCCTTTTTCGGCCAAACACTCGCCAACCAGAGATTTTCCGGAGCCGACGCCGCCGGTTATTCCTAGTTTCACCGGTTCGGGCTGGTGATCGACTGACATGATATTGCGTTTCCTGCGGGCGCATTTTGTCGGCAGGCCGCGGAGGCGCCATGCATACCGAGTGCGTTTTTAATTGAAAACAAATGGATATGCTGTAAACTATAATTTATATCATAGGTGAAAATGATTTAAAAAAAACTTCGTTACCTGAAAAAAAAATGCAAATCAACATAAATTTTATCCCCCGGGAACAAAACTTATATTTTGTCGGCGGTACGGTAAGAGACCTGATGCTCAACCGCTGTCCGCGGGATTACGACCTCGTCACCACAGGCAACCCCCTTGGCCCAGCAGAAAAAATCGCCGCGCTCACAGGCGGACGGGTCGTTCAGTTGGGAAAGCCAGCCATGTATCTGTACCGCATTCCTGTGGAACGGTTTACCTGCGATGTGACCGAGGCCAGGGAAAAATCGATTACCGCAGACCTGCGCGCCAGGGATTTTTCCATCAATGCCATGGCCGTTTCCACTCTGAACGGAGAAATCCTTGACCCGACCAATGGCCGCCGGGATCTTGAAAGAAAAACCATTCGCATGATATCGCTTGAAAATCTTCTGGATGATCCGGTGCGATTTCTCAGGGCATACCGCTTGGCGGCCGAACTTGGATTTTTTATTTCCGCCGATACCCGCAGCGCCATCCGGTCTTACGGACACCGGATCAAAGATTCAGCCGGTGAACGGATCCGCGATGAGTTGATCAAATTTTTTTCCGCGCCCGGATCATCTGATTATATCCATGATCTTGCCGCCACCGGGATGGCGGCCGTCATTTTTCCGGGAATCCAGCAACTAAAAGGATGCAGCCAGAATACGCATCATGCCCATGATGTATTCGATCATACCATCAAGACTTACGCCGGACTGGAGCGTCTTCTCCATCAACCGGCATCGGCAGAACCGCCCTGGCGACAGGCCGTCAGGTTTTTTCCCGGCCCGGAAAACCGTTCACTGCTCAAATGCGCCGCTCTGCTCCATGATCTCGGCAAGCCCGGGACCAAAACAGTCGACGACGTCGGCCGCATCCATTTTTATAACCATGAACAAATCGGAGCGGATATGGCTGCCGGCATCTTCCGTGGACTGAAATTCTCAAATCAGCAGGCCCAGTACATGGAGACCATTATCCGGCAGCATTTGAACCCGCTTTTTCTCTTTGTGCAATATCAGAAAAGCATTCTGGAAGAAAAAGCCGTCAATCGTTTTTTTTTAAAAACCGAACCCCATACCATTGATCTTTTGCTGCTGGCAACTGCTGACGCCCTGGGCAAAACTTTTGGATCGGATATGGGCTGTTTTAAGAAATTTTTGAAAACGCTGATCAGTGCCTACATGGACCGTTTTCTTCCGGCCCGGGCGACACCGCAATTGATCAGCGGCCATGACGTGATGGCCGCCTTTCGTCTCCCGCCTTCACCGCTCATCGGCAAAATCTTGGCGTATCTCCACGAGCAACACCTTCTAAACAACATCCAAACCCGGGAGCAGGCCCTGGAACTGGCAAAAAACTTCCTATCCTCCGGTTCCGGCTCTTGACAAGGTAGGATCATTGACATATGACATATCCTCTTACATATTATTATATCCACAACTTTCTGTATTTATAATATATATAATATAAACGCGCATCATCCGGCATGATCGTCCCACCGGGTCGTGCGGCAACCCTTGAGGCAACGTCAAACAATAAAGGAGCAGTTATCATGAACATTCTGTTTTTCGGTCCCAACGGCAGCGGCAAAGGCACCCAGGGCGCCATCTTGAAGGAAAAATACAACATCCCCCATATCGAATCCGGGGCTATCTTCAGGGAAAATATCACCAAGGGCACCGAACTTGGGAAAAAGGCGAAAGAATTTATCGATCGGGGAGATCTGGTCCCCGATGATATCACCATCCCCATGATTTTAGACAGACTGCGCGAAAAAGACTGCGCCGACGGCTGGCTGTTAGACGGTTTTCCCCGTAATAAAAATCAGGCGATCAAACTGCACGAAGCATTAACCGAAGCCAATATGGCGCTTGACATCGTGATTGAAATCGTTTTGGACCGCGAAATCGCCAAAAACCGGATTATGGGACGCCGCCTGTGCGAAAACGACAACAATCATCCCAATAATATTTTCATTGACGCCATCAAGCCCGACGGAGACAGATGCCGGGTGTGCGGCGGCCGTCTTTCCGCCCGGAGCGACGATCAGGATGAAACGGCCATCGACAAACGTCACTCCATTTATTACGACACGGACAACGGGACCCTGGCCGCCGCCTATTATTTCAAGGATCTGGCGGAAAAAACCGGAAAAATAAAATATATTACCTTAGATGGCAAGGCAAGCGTCAAGGACGTGGCCGAGGAACTGATGTCCAAAATATAAAAAGCCATGGAGAAAAACCGTCGCCCCAGCAATTTTTTTGTTTTTGATGATCCGCATCATTTTTTTCTTGATAAAAATTTAAAATCGATTTATATTACCCCACTTAAGATAAATTAATGATTGAAATTTATATATGAAAAGGGGTGAACTTTTTGAAAGAAATCGCAGTGCGGGTCGAAGATAACGACCTTGAAAAGGCCATGCGCATTTTGAAGAAAAAAATTCAAAACGATGGTCTGTTTAAACGGCTCAAATTGAAAAAAAGCTATGAAAAACCCTGCGAACTGAAACGGCGCAAAAAGCGAGAGGCGCAGCGGCGTCAGCGCATCGCCGAATCGAAACGAAACTCGCGTTTCCGGCGATCTTTCAGAGGTTGAATCGCCGGATATCGTTTCCGGTTCCTTACCAACGCGACCCGGCTGGGTGATGGTTACCCCGGCCGGGTTTTTTTGATGGTTGCACCATGAGCGAAAACGATTATTCAAAATGTCTTGATGAGATGTTCAGCCTCAGACGCTACGGTATCGTTCTGGGGCTGGACGTCATCGAAAGCATACTCGACCGCCTCGGCAATCCCCAAAAGCGTTTTTCCGCCATCCATATTGCCGGGACCAATGGGAAGGGATCGGTGGCCGCGGCCTTGGCCGCCATTTTGCAGGAAGCCGGTTTTTCCGTGGGTCTTTACACCTCCCCCCACCTGGTCCGCTTCAATGAACGGATCCGAATCAATGGCAAAGACATCGCGGACTCCGAGATCATTAACGCTTACAAAACCGTCCGCAATGTCCGGGTCGGATCACGGGAACCCACGTTTTTTGAATATACAACGGCGATGGCCTTTGACATCTTCGGCCGGGCCGGAGTGGATTGGGCCGTTGTGGAAACCGGCATGGGCGGACGTCTGGACGCCACCAACATCCTGGCGCCGAAGGTATCCATCATTACCAACATATCCCTGGAACACCGCGCTTATCTGGGAAACACCATCGCGGCCATTGCCGGAGAAAAAGGCGGGATCATCAAATCCAGCACCCCGGTGATCACCGGCGTGACGCAAAAATCCGCCATTGCCGTGCTGGAGACCGTTGCCGCCGAAAAATCGGCCCCGCTTTACCGCCTCGGCAGGGATTTTCAGCTACGCCGCGACCGCAGAGGCGGATTTTCCTATGCCGGGATCACACATCACTGGAAAAACATGCGGACCTGTCTGGCCGGGGCACACCAGTTCGGAAACGCGGCCATCACCCTGGCCGCCTGTGAAATGCTCATGGATCAGCAGGTAGCCATCGATATCGCCGCCGTTCAAAAAGGACTGGCATCCGTCAGGTGGCCGGGCCGTCTGGAAATCATAAACACCGCGCCTCCGGTTATCATCGACGGCGCCCACAATCTTATGGCCGCCCGCCACCTTGCCAGGTTCCTGGGACAGGAAATGGCCGGCCGAAGAATCACTCTTGTCATCGGCATCCTTGATGACAAGCCCTACGGCGCCATGCTGCGGACTCTTTTGCCGCATGCACGCCGTATTATTGTTACCCAGCCGGTCATTGACCGGGCTCTGCCCGCGGAAACACTTCACAGCACGGTCACCACCATGGGCCGAGCCGCCGAAATCATCCCGAATGTGGCCGATGCCGTTCGCAAAGCCCTTGGTGAAACCCCTCCGGAAGAGGCCGTCTGTGTTGCCGGGTCGTTATACGTGGTGGGAGAAGCCATCCAAACGTTAGCGGCAATGGGTATCCGGACAGAAAGTGATAATTGACATCGCCGACCATTTTCATTCTTGACTAATGGGTTCTGATTCTATACACACAAAACAAAGCCGCGCCCGTGGCCCAGTGGATAGGGCGTCAGCCTCCGGAGCTGGACATCGCAGGTTCGAATCCTGCCGGGCGCGCCATTACTTCACTGGTTATGTCGAAACATGACGCTGCCGTTCAAAAGCTGAATTTCCAGGAAATCTGCCAAAGACATCCGCATTGAATCGGCGACGCGCGCATCAAGGAAAAGCATTATGCCGCTCCAGAAAGAATTTTTAGAGATTTTGGTCTGTCCGGAATGCAAACAAAAAGTACGCTTTAATCCCACGGAAGAGGCCCTGATTTGCGATCATTGCAGATTGGCTTATGAAATCCGCGAGGAAATTCCGGTCATGGTCAGCGATAAAGCCAGGCATCTGACGGACTGATCGATTCGGTGTTACCGGAAATGCGAGATAAAGCCGACAATTCCGCGACTCCCACCAGCCGCTTATTGCAACCATGAGTCATCCGAAACCGCCGGTTCCCGCCAAGCTGATCACTGGTATCATCACCCGGGACACGAAACGTGTGATTTCCGTTACCGACCGCCTTGCGGATGCATTCGGCGATATTGATATGATCAGCCCGTGGTTTCCCTTTAATGATACCACATATTATGAATCCGAGATGGGAAACGATCTTTACCGGCGAATGCTGGCATTCAAAGACCTGATCGACCCCGGACGTCTTGCATGGGTAAAAAACAGGACCGATGCCATTGAAAATGAATTTCGGCACAACAGCAGGCGCCGGGCCAATATTGATCCCGGGATCCTCTCCCTGGAGCGTTTCGTATTGGCCACAGGGAAGAATTTCACCCACCGGATCTATATCGGCCAGCAGGTATATGCCGACTTGACGCTCATTTATCAGCAAGGACGTTTTCAGCCTTTGCCCTGGACATATCCGGACTATCGGCGAACAAACATTCAGGATTTTTTGCTCAGCGTTCGGAAGAAATATACATTTGACCTGAAACTAACAGCTTCTTGACGGGAAAATCGCCTGCCATGATCAAAAGCATGACCGCCTACGCCACCGCTGATGTGACCGAAGATGACCTGTCGGTCTCTGTTGAAATGCGCGGCTATAACAGCCGCCATCTCGATATCACCATCAAAATGCCGCATGCATACGCCGTGCTGGAGGATAAACTCCGGCGTGCGGTATCCGCAAAACTGATCCGCGGACGCGTTGAAATTCGGACCACGGTTTCAAATCGTCGAGCCGATAACGGTGCATTCGTGGTCAACGGCCCAGCGGCCGCGGCTTTTGTGGCTGCCTTAAACCAGCTCAGAACCCGCTTCGGCATTGCTCAAACCATCGATCTTTCGCTGCTGATTCAGCAAAAAGGGATTATTGAAGAAACCGAACCGATACTCGACACCGGCGACGTCTGGAATCTTTTGGAAAAAGGCCTTCCGGGACTACTTGATGACTTCGATGCGGCCAAAAGGCACGAAGGTCGAAATATTGAAGCGGATTTAATCCCTCGTCTGACGGGCATCCAAGAGACCATTGATCTCATCCAAAACCAGTCTGCCGGTCTTTTGGAACATTACCAGAACCGGCTGAAAGAACGCATCAATACCCTGACATACGGCCTGGTTGCCATCGATGAAGGGCGCATTGCCCAGGAAGCGGCTTTTCTGGCGGACAGAACCGATATCTCCGAGGAAATCGTCCGGGCCAGGAGTCACCTGAAGCGCTTTGTCGAAATCATAAACGATGAAACACCCGGGGGCCGGCCTCTGAATTTTTTATTGCAAGAACTTAACCGGGAATTTAACACCATGGGAAGCAAAGCCGCAAATGCATCGATTTCACAAGAGATCGTATCGGTTAAGACAGAACTTGAAAAAATCCGCGAACAGGTTCAAAACGTGGAATAATGTTAACTCACCGTTTCAGGCATCCCACAGGAGCAGCGACATGAAATATTCACTGTTAAACATCGGTTTCGGCGGCAGCATCGTCGCCGACGAAGTCATCGCCATCCTGGCGCCCAATTCTGCGCCCATGCGTCGCCTCCGGGATGAAGCGCGGGAGGAAAAACGGCTTATCGACGCGACTCATGGCCGAAAAACCCGTTCCATTATCGTCATGAAAAACGATTCCGTCATTCTTTCCGCCATGCAGGCGGAAACCCTGGCCCAGCGATATGCCGCCATCAGCGACAAGAAAAAACCCGAAAACGAATAGCCGCCGGTTCATTGATGACCGCCACATTCCATTCCCGTCCGACGGTGTCAGCCGATAGCCCACCGCATCGGGGACGACTGTTTATTGTTTCCGCACCGTCAGGTGCCGGCAAAACCACTCTTTGCCGGGCCGCCATGCAACGCTGTCATAATCTCGCCTATTCCATTTCCTACACCACACGGCCGCAACGGGAGGGGGAAAGGCATGGCATCGATTATTATTTCATTTCCCGCCAGGAATTTAAGGCGGGGATTGAAAGGGGAAAATGGCTGGAATGGGCCGTGGTGCATGATCATTATTATGGAACCTCCCGGGATCAGGTCGAAGGTCGACTCCGCCTGGGCCGGGACATTCTGCTGGATATTGATGTCAACGGATGCGCGCAGATTGTAAAAAAATTTCCGGAAAGCATCACTATCTTCATTCTGCCGCCCTCTCTGGACGCCCTGCGGGAGCGTCTTGAAAAGCGGGGAACCGACGCGCCCGAAACCATTGCCAGACGCCTGGAAACCGCAAAACGGGAAATCGCCCGGAAGGACCTTTACCGCCACATTATCGTCAATGATCAATTAGACCAGGCCATTGAACATTTCGTCGATATTCTCTGCGATCGACCGCCCGGCAATGGATCATACGGCCGGAACCAATCTGATCCGAAATCATGAAAACATCCCGGCAAACCGAAATCCTTTATGGTATTCATCCGGTCACCGAAGCGCTGGAAGCCGGCAGACGAAAATTTTTCGAAATCCATGCCCACACGGGCAAGGCCGGCCGTCGAATCGATCCGCTGATCCGACTCGCCCGCCATCGACATATTCCCGTACAAACCACAACCCATGGAGAACTTGCCGCCCTGGCCGGCACGGACATGCACCAGGGCGTTGCCGCCCGGGTCAGTGCTTTTCCCGTCAGTGAACTATCGGAAATTCTTTCCGGCAGTTCCGTCATACCCGACACGTCCTTGTATCTGTTGATCGATTCGGTTTCCGATCCCCATAATCTGGGGGCACTGATCCGAACGGCTCTTTGTGTCGGTGCCAACGGCGTTATTATCCCCCGGGACCGCTCGGCCGGGCCCAGCCCCGCTGTATCCAAAACCTCCGCAGGTGCGCTGGAGCATATTCGGCTTGCCAGGGTCACCAACCTGGTGTATGCGATAAAGGATTTGAAGCATACCGGCGTCTGGACATTCGGGCTGGATGCGACCGGGAGCGAATCGATTTACGGATGCGATTTTACCGAAAGCATGGCCCTGGTCATCGGCGGCGAGGAAACCGGCATTCGCCCCCTGGTGAAAAAATCCTGTGATTTCCTGTGCCGAATTCCCCAATTCGGTCCGGTATCTTCGCTGAATGCGTCTGTTGCCGGTGCCGTGGTCATGTACGAGGCGTTCCGGCAGCGACAGGAGAACCGAAAACCATAAAATGGATACGAAATATCAGCGTTAGTAAATGCAAAAAATTCGAAAAAAGGTAAAGGATCGTATATGACTCATTCTGCAATCATCGCCAAAAACAGCGACGGAACCCTCAATGTCCCGGATCATGTCCGGATTCCATTTATCGAAGGCGACGGTACGGGCCCCGACATCTGGCGGGCCACCCGCGCGGTCATTGATGCGGCCGTCCGCAGCCTCTACGGAACCTCAAAAGCCATCGACTGGGTGGAAATTTACGCCGGGGAAAAGGGTTTCAAGGAAACCGGCCAGTGGCTTTCCCAAGCCTCTCTGGATACCATCCGGCAACACGCGGTGGCCATCAAGGGCCCCCTGACCACGCCGGTGGGTGAAGGCATGCGCAGCTTGAACGTTGCCATCCGTCAGAAACTGGATCTCTACGCCTGCGTCCGCCCCGTACGATACATCGATCCGGTGCCGAGCCCGATGAAAGCGCCGGATAAAATCAACATGGTGGTGTTCAGAGAAAATACCGAAGACCTTTACGCCGGGATTGAATGGCAGGCCGGAACTTCGGAAGCCGAGGCCGTGATCGCGTTTCTGAAGGAAAAAATGGATGCCGACATTCCGGAAAACGCCGGCATCGGCATCAAACCCATGAGCGCCCGGAATACCAAGCGGCTGGTGGCTGCCGCCATTTCCCATGCCATCGCCAATGATTATTCCAGTGTCACCCTGATGCACAAGGGCAATATCATGAAATTCACCGAAGGAGCTTTCTGCGCATGGGGATATGAAACCGCCGCCGAACGTTTCGGGGATACGACCATTACGGAACAGGAATTATGGGACCGGTACAATGGAAAACGACCCGAGGGCAAAATCATCATCAAGGACCGGATCGCCGACATGCTTTTTCAGCAGGTTCTGCTGCGACCCGATGAATTCGGGGTAATCGCCACACCGAATCTCAACGGCGACTATATTTCAGATGCCCTTGCGGCCCAGGTGGGGGGATTAGGCATGGCACCCGGCGCCAATATCGGCGACCACTGCGCCGTGTTTGAAGCCACCCACGGCACGGCCCCGAAGTATGCCGGATTGGATAAGGTCAATCCCAGTTCTCTTATTCTTTCCGGCGCCATGATGCTCGATTATCTGGAATGGAAGCCTGCGGCCGATCTGATTCGGAAAAGTCTCCAGGCCGCCATCCGATCCGGGGTGGTGACCTATGACCTGGCCCGGCAGATCCCGGGCGCCACGGAAGTATCTTGCTCCGCCTTCGGCAACGCCATTATCGAAAAAATGTCATCCGCCTGATAATGCCATGATCGTCGGGATCAGCAAAGCGTTTATCACGGCTATTTTCCCGGCCCGCTGCCAGGTCTGCGGAGTGCTTTTTCATCCGCCGGCCACCGCCCGAAAACACGCGCCGTCCGGCATTCCTGATATGGTGCAGCCGGATATAACCGGGCTTTTCCAAGAGGAAATGGCGCCTTTTTTCTGCAAAACCTGCCTTGGCCAATTTATTCCCATGGAAAAGCCCTGCTGTGCGGCATGCGACAAACCATTTGCCATCGTAAACGATCAGAATCATGCCGGCAAAGACGGTTTACCACCGGCAACGTCCTGTCGCCCGGTCCGCTCCGCCGGTCTGCTGGAAGGCGCGCTTATGGATGCCATTCATGCCTTGAAATACGGCGGCAAAATCCAGCTCGCCCGACCCTTGGGCCGCATCCTGCTGGCGGCACTGATCCGGGAATTTGCCATCGAAGGCATTGATATCATTATTCCCGTACCACTCCACCGGGCCCGGCTCAGACATCGGGGCTTCAATCAAACCGTACTGATGTTGCGGGAATGGCCTTCTGTTTCAGCGGTCCGGCAGGCGGGTATCGCGATTGAGCCCCGTCTTCTGGCGCGGGTCGTCAATACCGTTTCCCAAACCGGTCTGGGACGAGGGGAGCGGAAAGCCAACGTCCGGGGCGCCTTTTCGGTCACTTGTCCCGGCAGGGTCAAAGACAAGCGCGTTCTTGTCGTGGATGATGTATATACCACCGGCGCCACCAGCGCGGAATGTGCCCGGGTGCTGATCAAGGCCGGAGCCGAGATCGTGGGCGTACTCACCCTGGCCCACGCCGACTGAGACCGGGAGCGCCGAGTATGCTGCCATTGATGACGCCCCTTGTGTGAAAACACATTCGTGTGCTAATGGTTATCGTTAAAGGTGCCGCAAAAACCTTTCTGCGAATACAGTATGCTTGATAAAACCATAACATCACGGATTTTTAAATTTTTTTACCGTTCTGCGTTCACCAGGACCTGACGATATCGTCTGTGAGACCAAACACCATGAGGAGTCCTATGGGAATCATCAACGCCGGCATCCTGCAGTTTGACATCCAGTGCGGTCATATTTCGGCCAATTTGGACACCGCCATTGACGGCATCCGCCATCTGGCCGCCCGGGGCGCGGACCTGGTGCTGCTGCCGGAGATGTGGGCCAGCGGGTTCGATCTGCCGAATCTTTCGCATCACGCAGAAAAAACACCGGAAATTCTTGATACACTGAAAAATCTGGCGATTGACCACAACCTTATCATTGCCGGTTCCCTGCCCGAATCTGAAAACGGCCATATTTATAACAGCATGTATATCATGGACGAAAATGGCGTTGCGTCTTCGCCATATCGAAAAATACACCTGTTTCGCCCAACCTCCGAGGACCGGAATTTTTCCGCCGGAAATCAAGCGGTGGTCACCCCGACCCGTCTGGGCGCCCTCGGGACAATGATCTGTTACGATCTTCGGTTTCCCGAACTCTGCCGGATACTTGCCATCGGCGGGGCGGATATCGTTCTGGTATCCGCCCAGTGGCCGTCCAAAAGGATTCATCACTGGGATGCCCTGCTCCGGGCCCGGGCCATTGAAAACCAGATTTTTATCATCGCGTCAAATCGTTGCGGCAGACAAAACGATCTTTTTTTCACCGGTCATTCCCAGGTGATTTCCCCACAGGGCGAGGTGCTCTGTTTTCTTGATGAAAAGTCTTTCGAGGGAATGGCGGCCATTGATTTAAACGAAATCGCCGCCTACAGGCAATTGTTTAATACGGTGAGCGAACGGCGCCTCTTGGATAACACAATCAAGGCTGTAACCGTCGAAGACTGAAGGTTGGAGCCATCCGGCGCTGCAAACCGGGAAACGCTTACGCCTTGTCCTTGCGCCGCAGGAAGATCCATGATACTTAACCAAACATCAAAAGGGATTTTCTTTTTCACCTTTCCCATGCTGAGCGCTTTTGAAGAAATCCGGCACGGTGTTTTCTGCCGGATGGGGGGCGTCAGCCGACAGGATTTTGCCGGGCTGAACATGAGCTTGGGCGTGGGGGATGATCCGGCATGCGTGCGACAAAACCGGGAGGCCATATTTGCCGGCATCGGCGGCAATACGACAGTTTTTCTCAATCAGATTCATCAGTCCCATGTGGTGATCATTGGCGCTGATGATCCAATACCGACACAATTTTCCGCGCATCGTCAGTTAACCGGCGATGCGATGATCACTTCTGCGGCAGGTATTAACATCGGGATTCAGACCGCCGATTGCCAGACGGTATTGATTTACGCACCAACCGCCCGGGTGGTGGGGGCGGTACATGCCGGCTGGAAAGGAAGCATCGACAATATTATCGGCCGGTGCATTCATATCATGACACGCCAGATGGGATGTGATCCGCAGAAAATGGTGGCGGCCATATCACCGTCGCTGGGTCCCTGCTGCGCGGAATTCGTTAACTATCGAAACGAAATCCCGCCGGCTTTCTGGCCATATAAAGATGACCGGGATCATTTTGATTTCTGGGCTGTAAGCCGGGATCAGCTCATGACGGCGGGTTTGGCGGCGCATCAGATCCAGACCGCGGGCGTTTGCACCAAATGCAACCCGCATCTGTTTTTTTCCTATCGCCGCCGGCGGCAAACAGGTCGATTCGCGACCGTTATCGGACTGAAATGAGTTCGGCAGAATCTACTATTATATAAGCCTAGACTGAAGCGCATGAAAAATTCGAGCACAACATTCAATGCCATTCCGCATCAGGAAACCGCCAGAGTCCTTTGGAATCGACCCATGGGCGCCCATTACGGTCTTATGGGACTGGCATGCCGCCCTCACTATCAGACGGCCCGGCCCGGCCAGTTCATCACCATCCGCCTGCCCCATGAAACCGCTCCGCTGCTCCGGCGGCCGTTTTCCATTCACCGGCTCATTCAAAACGACACCGAAGTATCGGGCATCGAGATCCTTTATAAAATTGTGGGGTCTTTTACCGAAAAATTGTCCCGGGTCGCCATGGACGCCGACGTGGATCTACTGGGCCCCCTGGGTCGGGGATTCAGTATTGATCCGACTCAAAACAAGATTTTGCTCATCGCCGGCGGCATTGGCGTGGCGCCGTTGGTGTTCCTGACCGACCGGCTTGCCGACAGCGGCGCCGACTTGTCTGAATCCGCTGTTTGCATCGGCGGCAGAACCGCCGACGATATCCTGTGCAGAACCGACTTCATGCTTCATGGCATGAATGTCTCCATTACCACCGAAGACGGCGGAATGGGAGAACAAGGACTTGTACTGCAACCGGCAGCGCACATCATCAAGACCGCCCACCCGGATATCATTTACGCCTGCGGTCCCATGCCCATGCTGAAAGCCGTCATCGCTCTGGCAAGACTCCATCGGATTCCCTGCGAGGTTTCCATCGAAACCATGATGGCCTGCGGATTAGCCGCCTGTCTGGGCTGCGCCGTCAAAACCTCCGACTCCGGCGACGGATATCGCCATGCCTGCAAGGACGGGCCGGTGTTTGACGCCGGCAAACTGATATTGTCATAACCTGTTAATTTTGACAGTTCCGCAAAAAATTTCTTTTCGAAGGATGACGGCGGTCAATTTACCGTCGGCATCTTTTTCGCCAGTCATTGATATAACGCGATCCGTCATGAACCGCATGTTCGAATCTTTTTTTAATTGACGGATGATTTTTCATGTGATAGACGACAATCTTTTAATTTGGCTCGTTTGGTCCGGAGGGTGGAAAAATGAAACAGGAAACCCGGCAGATTTTTCGGGACCTGGGGTATTACAGCAGCCTCGGACTGTCAGTGGCCCTTTCCATTATGATCGGCTTTTTTGCCGGATATCTTCTGGATCGCTGGCTGGGAACGACGCCGTGGGGAATGTTCGTGTTTCTGATTCTGGGGATCGTCGCGGGCTTCCGCAACATCCTCATGGCCATGAAAAGAAGTAAAAATATATAAGATTTTCAGATGGTCATCCAGCAACGATTGCTGAAATTCATTGCACGCGCGAACCTGATCATACTGACCTTGCTCAGTGGCGTCGCGCTCCTGGCATCCTCAAAGGACTTTGCCGTGGGAATCATTGTGGGCGGGTTGATCGTGAGCATTAATTTCCAACTGCTTTACCGGACGTTAAGACGGTCCTTTTCTCCCCCGAAGACGGCGTCGATTAAAATGATTCTGTTGAAGTATTATGTCCGATTCACCATCAGCGGATTGATTATCTACGTTCTGATTTCCAGACAAGTGGTTGATCCCCTGGGATTGTGTATCGGTTTGTCCGTAGTGGTGGCGAGCATCATTCTCGGCACCATCTTTGAAGCCAAGAAACTTATTTGCGAGGAGGCGGCCTGACGTGGAACATCCATTCCTTTATTTCGTATACCCGCTGGAGTTGCTGGGCCTGGATTATCTGGCCCACCTGGCCCATGAATATGCCCATGTACTCTATTCGTGGGTGGTCATGGCATTCCTGCTGATTGCCGGAGCACTCGGCGTAAAAACCCTGAGTATGGTTCCCAATAACATCCAGAATGTTTTTGAAACCATTATTTCCGGAATCGAGGAATTCATGGTCAGCGTGACCGGCGAGGAAGGCCGCCAGTTTTTTCCCATCGCCGCCACCATTTTTCTTTATATTTTTTTCTGCAATCTATCCGGACTTCTGCCGGGGTTTTATCCGCCCACCGCCAGCCTCAACACCACGCTGTCGTGCGCTATTGTTGTTTTCGTTATCACCCACTATATCGGCATCAAATTTCATGGCGCCCATTATATCGCCCATTTCCTCGGACCGGTCTGGTGGATGGCCCCGCTGATCCTGGTCATCGAAATCATCGGTCATCTGGCGCGGGTTTTGTCGCTTTCTTTTCGTCTTTTCGGCAACATGATGGGCAAGGAGTTTATCCTGTTTATTCTTTTCATGCTGGCAGGCGCTTTCTTTGCTCCGCTGCCCATGATGGCTCTGGGCATTTTCGTCTCTTTTATCCAGGCATTTATCTTTTTTCTGCTGTCCATCATGTATTTCAGCCTGGCCATGGAAGAAGCCCACTAACGCGTCAAAAAAGTTCAGACGGCATCACGACCAATCATAATATAATTGATGTTTATGGGAAGAAGCCAATAATTTCATTCATTTAAAGGAGGTAGTACCATGGATCCAGTCATGCAAGTTGAAGCCCTGAAGTATTTTTCGACACTGGTTACGGTTGCCGGCGCCGCCATCGCCTTTGCGGCATTCGGATGCGGTTTTGCCATGTCCATCGGCATCAAGTCCGCTCTGGAAGGCATCGCCCGTAACCCGGAAGCGTCCGGTAAGGTCACCGTCAGCATGCTGATCGGTCTGGCCCTGATCGAGTCGCTGGTCATCTATGCGCTGGTCATCTCGCTGATTCTGATCTACGCGGCGCCCATGACCGCAACGGTTACCCAGTTCCTGGGAGTATAAGCACCCCCAGATCAGCAGGCAGTCATCAGACACACACCAAAACGGCCGTCCCGTTTTTTCAGGGACGGCCGTTTTATTTTTATCCCAGATTCAAAATATTTCGCAGAAAAAAGCCGGTATGGGAGGTCTTCACCCGAGCCACGGCTTCGGGCGTACCCGCGGCAACGACCTTTCCGCCCTGATCTCCGCCTTCCGGGCCCAGATCGATAATATAATCGGCAACCTTGATGACATCCAGATTGTGCTCGATAATAATGACCGTGTTGCCGGATGAGACCAATCGATCCAGGACCACCAGGAGTTTACGGATATCATCCATATGAAGACCGGTGGTAGGCTCATCCAGCATATAAAGGGTCCGGCCCGTACCCCGTTTGGAAAGCTCTTTTGACAGTTTAATACGTTGGGCTTCTCCTCCGGACAAGGTGGTGGCGGGCTGACCGATGCGGATATAACCGATGCCCACATCCACAAGGGTTTGCAGCTTGTTTCGAATGGTAGCGATATTTTTAAAAAATTCCAGGCCCTGGTTGACCGTCATATTGAGCACATCATTGATGTTTTTCCCCTTGTAACGGATTTCCAGGGTTTCCCGGTTGTACCGTCTTCCGTTGCACACATCGCACGGCACAAAGATATCGGGCAGAAAATGCATCTCGATCTTGATGATACCGTCGCCGCTGCATGCCTCACACCGGCCGCCCTTGACGTTGAAGCTGAACCGTCCGGGCTTGTACCCCCGCATGCGGGATTCCGGGGTTTTGGCGAAAAGCTCCCGGATAAAGGTGAACACCCCGGTATAGGTGCCGGGATTGGATCGGGGGGTCCGGCCGATGGGCGATTGATTGATATTGACCACCTTGTCGAGGTGTTCCATTCCGTCAATCGCGTCATGACGTCCCGGCGCCGCGCCGGCGTGATAGAATCGCCTGGCCAGAGCCCGGTAAAGCGTTTCCAGCACCAGCGTGGATTTGCCGGATCCGGAAACCCCGGTGACGCATACCAGACAACCCAGTGGAAATGCGATATCGATTTCCTTAAGATTATTTTCACAAGCCTTGCGGACGACCAGACGCTCTTTGCCGGGTTTTCGGCGCCGGGTCGGAACCGCGATCCGTTTTCTTCCGGACAGATACATCCCGGTCAGGGAGTCTGAATCCTTTTCAAGGGCTTCCGGCGAGCCGGCAAAGACCACTTTCCCGCCCTTCATACCGGCCCCGGGTCCCATGTCCACCACGTAATCCGAGGATCGGATGGTTTCTTCGTCATGCTCGACCACCAGTACGGTATTACCCAGATCCCGCATGTTTAACAGTGTGGTCAGAAGCCGGGCGTTGTCCCGCTGGTGCAGACCGATGCTCGGTTCATCCAACACGTAAAGTACCCCGGTAAGCTTTGAGCCGATTTGTGTGGCAAGACGGATCCTCTGGCTTTCTCCTCCGGACAGGGTAGCCGCGGACCGGTCCAGGGTCAGATACGGCAGTCCCACATTATTCAAAAACACGAGCCGGTCGATGATTTCTTTTAAAATCCGTCGGGCGATCTCCCCCTTCTGACCGGGCAAGTTCAAATCCGTAAAAAAAGCATACGCGTTTTCAATGGAAAGGGCCGTGATTTCCGGCACGGTCATGCCGCCGACGCGAACCGCCCGGCTCACCGGATTCAACCGGGCGCCTTTGCATTCCACGCATGGGATAAAATTCATATACTGCTTGATTTCTTCTCTTGTCTGGGAAGAGTCGGTTTCCATATAGCGGCGCTGCAAATTCGGAATAATTCCTTCAAACGGACGGTTGAAAATGATCCGCCGGTCGCCGCGGTACGTATAAAACGGGATTTTTTCATCCCCGGATCCATACAGAAGCAAATGCCTGAAAGGATCCGGCAGATGGGAAAACGGCGTGTAAATATCCGTTTGACCGTATTCGGTAAGGGCTTCGAGAAATTCAGCAAACTGGACGGAATTCCGATTAGCCCAGGGTTGAATTGCTCCTTCCCGAATGGACAGCGACGGGTCGGTTACGATCAGATCCGGATCGAATTCCGTGGTGGCTCCCAGTCCATCACATTTGGGGCATGCGCCCTGGGGCGAATTAAATGAAAAGCTGGCGGGCGTGAGTTCGGGAAAGCTGATGCCGCAGGTCACGCACGCGGCTTTTTCACTAAACAGGACGGTGTCGGTGATTTTAGCGGAATCATCCAGCCGATCTACGCTCACGGTGCCGCCTGACAATGAAATCGCCAGTTCCAGGGAGTCGGCCAGCCGGTTTCCCATGGTCGGCCGGATGACCAGGCGATCCACCACCACCGCAATGGTATGTTTCCGGTTTTTATTCAGTTTTTCCACGGCTTCGATATCGTGTATCCGGCCGTTGACCTTTACCCGGGCAAATCCGTCGCGTTTCAACTTCTGAAAAAGACGCTCCTGACCCCCTTTTTGCTCGGAGACAAGCGGCGCCAGGATCATGATCTTTTCTCCTTCGGGTAAAGACATCACATGATCGATAATCTGATCAATGGACTGAGGTGTGATGGGGCGCCCGCAAACGTGGCAGTGCGGCGTGCCCGCCCGGGCATAGAGCAGGCGCAGATAGTCATATATCTCGGTAACCGTACCCACTGTAGAGCGGGGATTGTGGGACGCGGTTTTCTGCTCGATTGCAATGGCCGGGCTCAGTCCCTCGATAAGATCCACGTCGGGCTTTTCCATGCGTTCCAGAAATTGGCGGGCATAGGATGACAAGGATTCCACGTAACGACGCTGGCCCTCGGCATACAGGGTATCAAACGCCAGGGTGGACTTTCCGGACCCGGACAGGCCGGTAATGACCACCAGCCGATTCCGGGGGAGCTCCACGTCGATGTTTTTCAGGTTATGCTGGCGCGCGCCGCGAACGATAATGCTGTCAGATGTCATTGCTTACTTTCTTTGAGATGATGTTATGGTTTGGCATGGGAAAAGATAAGCACTTGCAGGAGGAAACGCAACAAACGATCAGGCCGTCCCGATCTGACCGTCCAGACGGTAACGGGCCTGCTGAGCGGCAAGGAGAACCGCCGCCGTGAGGCTGCCGGGATCCGCAATGCCCTTACCGGCGATATCATATGCCGTGCCATGGTCCACGGAAGTCCGGATAATGGGAAGGCCCAGGGTGGTGTTTACCCCGTCGGCAAAATGGATCATCTTAAACGGGATCAGACCCTGGTCATGATACATGCAGACAATAGCGTCCCAGGCCCCGTCCAGGGCGTGATAAAAAAGCGTATCCGGTGGGTGCGGCCCGGAAACATTCATTTTCTTTTCCTGAAAATATCGGATTGCCGGCATGATCAACCGTGCTTCTTCATCACCGAACATACCATTTTCACCGGCATGGGGATTGAGCCCGGCCACCGCGATCCGCGGCGCGTCAATACCGAAGCGCTCTTTTAAGGCATCATACGTAACGGAAATCGTGGTGCGAATTTTGTCGATGGACAATGATGCGACCACATCGCGCAGGGCCAGGTGGATCGTAACCAGAACCACCCGCAGCCGGCTGCCGGCCATCATCATGGCGTAACGGGATGTCCGGGTCCGCTCGGCCAGCAGCTCCGTATGGCCCGGAAACCGGCTGCCCGCCATTTTCATGGCGGTCTTGTTGATGGGACAGGTCACCACAGCGGCGATATCGTCGGCCAGCGCCAGGTTCACGGCTGTATTGATATAGTCGATCATGGCCCGTCCCGACGCCAGGGTGGGATGTCCCCAGAAAATGGAGTTCAGATCAAGGTTGGATATATTCAGAACGTCAATACACCCGGGCTTGAAATGACCCGCACAGGGAATATTGATAGAAGCGATCACATGGGTGGTGCCCGTGACTTTGCGGGAGGCTTCCATGATCCGGACATCGCCGATGACAAGAGGGCGCGCGACCTTATAGAGCTCAGGCCGGTTTAATGCCAGACAAATCAGCTCCGGTCCGATGCCGACGGGATCACCCATGGTTATGCCGATGACAGGTCGGGTATCACTCACGTAGATTTTGTTCCTGTGCATCTGTCGGCGGAACCGGACGCCAGTACTGCTTTTATTTTTATGGATAATTCATGGATGGAAAACGGCTTCTGAATAAAACCGTTGCATCCCCGCTTGATCAGGGCGGAGGCGTCGCCGTTAATGCTGTAACCGCTGGAAAGCAGGATCTTTATGTCGGGATCGATTTTTCTGAGTTCATCGAAGGTTTCACTCCCGCTGACTTTGGGCATGATCAAATCCAGGATAACCATATCGATTTTTTCTCTTTGCTCCTGGAAAACCGCAACCGCATTTTCCCCGCCCCTGGCCGTTATTACCTCGTAACCCAATGCGCGAATCATTTCTTCGGCCACATTCAGGATCATGTCTTCATCGTCCACCAGAAGGACAGTCCCCTCCCCTTCAACAATCTCATGGAAATGCGGGGCCTCTTCCACCGGAATCTTCGTGGATGCGGGAATATAGATATTAAAGGTGGACCCTTTGCCTTTCTCGCTGTAAACGGTGATAAAGCCGCCATGGTTCCGGATGATCCCGTAGGCCGAAGCCAATCCCAGACCGGTGCCGCGCTCCCGGTCCTTGGTGGTGAAAAACGGTTCAAAAATCCGCTTGAGAACCGCCGGATCCATTCCTGCGCCGGTATCGGTGATGGAAATCCGGATATAACGGCCCAGCTTCACATCATAGGGTTCTGTCCGGCTTCGGCCCAGTTTTTCGTTGGAGGTGCGAACATACATGTTCCCACCGCCCGGCATGGCATGAGACGCATTAACATAGATATTGAGAAGCACCTGTTCGATCTGCCGCTGGTCCACATCCGCCGGAGCAAGGGAAGCATCCAGATCCTCATGAATGATCACTTCCTTGGAGGTACGGCCGAACATCCGGTTCTGTTTTTGAACCAACGCGTTGATATCGGTGGTTTTGACTTCCATCTTTTTCGTGCGGGCGATCCCCAGTAACTGACGGGTCAGATCCGCGGCGCGAAGGATGTAATCCTCCATTTCCTTCAAATGAGTGTGGCGGGCGTCTGTTTGCGGCATGTTGAGCATGAGCAGGGAAAGCCGGCCCTGGATTCCCATGAGCAGATTATTGAAATCATGGGCGACCCCGCCGGCAAGGGTTCCGATGGATTCCATTTTCTGGGCTTGCTCCATGTGCCATTGGTAGCGTTTTTGTTCGGATATATCCCGCAGAATGAGCACAACGCCGGCCGGATTTCCCTCGTGATCGAGATAACGGGATGCGCTGATGCTCACATCCAGGATATTGCCGTCCCGGTTAAATCGTTGGGTCTCGAACCCCTGGATTGAAATACCATCAGACATGATTTTCCGGATGGTCTCCAAAAAAGGCGCGACCAGCGGTCGGGGCACATGAGGATTTTTCTCATCGGCAAGCTCTTTCAACTTCCATCCGAAAATCCGGGTAAACGCCGGATTAATATATTGCGCTTTCTGGTTGGCATCCAGCAGCAATACAGCATCGGCCGTTGAGCTGAGCAGGGAATGATACAGTTCTTCGGCTTGCAGAGCCTCCTTGTATAGCTGACGATACCGAATCCGGCTTTTTTTAAGGGCGTCATCGGCCTTTTTCCGCTCGGTGATATCCCGAAATTCCGCCACCCTGACCTGTTTGCCCCGATAAGGAATGTTCCGGGCCTGAATCTCCACGGGAAAACGGGTGCCGTCTTTTTTTATTGCGTTAATCGTATAAGGCTGATCGCTGCTGGTGATGATTCTGTGAAGCAGAAGTTTTCTGGATTCAGGCGAACAAAGAAGATCCAGGCCGTTTTGACCGATCAATTCTTCGGCGGTATAGCCCGTCAGACGACACAGTTCATCGTTGACATCCATGATCACGCCCTCGTCGTGGATCATGATTCCGCTAAATGAAACCTCATTTAACATTCGAAATCGTTCTTGACTGTCCCGCAGCTCCTGTACCATCATATAACGCTCAGTAACGTCCCTGCCGATCCCCCGGAAACCGATCGCCCGGCCGTCTCCGTTTTTAATCAGATAGGCCGACAATTCCAGATACCGCCGCTGCCCGTCTTTTCGAAAAATTTCATAATCGGAAATTTCCGCCGGCCGACCGGTCCGGTAGACCTTGTTGAATATTCTAAACATTTGTTTGGCGGTTTTCGGAGAGGTATACTCGCGGTTGTTTTTTCCGAGCAATTCTTCGGCGGGATATCCCGTCAGGTCGCAAAGGGTGGGACTGAAATAGATAAGATTACCGTTGAGCTCGCATTCAAAATAAATTTCTTTCATGCTGGAGCAGAATACATCAAACCGATCCGCCGCCAACTGAAGATCCGCCGTCCTCCGTTTAAGCTCGTTGTTTTCTACTTTCAGTCGCTTTATGCGAGTTTCGGCATCCGATGCAGGAGAGGCTGTCGGCATGAATTCGGCTCCATTCGAACCACTAGAAAAATAATGATGAGCTCAACTAAATTTTTAATTAAATAAATGATCTAAATGGGTTTGTCAAGCATTACCATATCTTTTGCTCATTTTCAGCTCACCACGCATTCTTATGAAAGCATGCCGAAGATGCCTGAACCTTTGACGGGATTTCCGGTATAGTGGGTTTTTCTTCGGAGAAACCCTTTGCCTGCGAAAACACGATAAGATGTTTGTTTATTTCAATATCACCAGTGCATCCACAACCATCGGCCGGTCAGCGGCCAAAATAATGGGATTCATATCAATCTCCCGAATCCGGGGATGCAAAAACGGAATATGACTCAAGCGCATTAACAGATCAGCAAGCTGGTCAACGTCCGCCGCCGGCATACCGCGATATGCGTCAAGCAGCTTTGTGGATTTGATCTCCGCGATCATCTCCCTGGCGTCTCTTTTGTCCAGCGGCGCCAATCGGTAGGTGATATCATTGAGAGCCTCGGTGAACACGCCGCCGACACCAAATGCCACGCAATGACCGAACTGATCATCCCAGGTGGTGCCGGCCAGCAGCTCCCGTTGACCATGGACCATTTGCGCGGCCAGAACCGGCACAAAACGGCCCGCGGATTTCTGGATCGCTCGGTATGCTGCGGCAGCGGCATCGACATCCGTGATCTTTACGTGCACGAGATTCTGATCGCTCTTATGCAATATCTCAGGATCACAGGCCTTGAGCACCACCGGAAAACCGATGGCGTTGACCGCTTCAAGGGTATCCTCCAGGTTTTCGGCCAGCCGCTCATCCGGGATCGGTATGTGGTAACAGGCCAGCAATTTTTTGGCTTGATATTCATCAAGGGAGCGGGCGCCTTTTTCAAGGGCATCATCCATAATCCGCTTGGCGGCAGGGTCGGCGCTAAAAGCCGGGGGCCGGGAATCAGGGCCACGGTCCCGAATGGTTTTATATTGCACAAGCGTGGCCATCGCCTGAGCGGCTTTTTCCGGTGCGTCAATCACCGGTACGGCGCCGTCTTCATAAGCTTCCGTATACGCATCATCCCGATCGAAAAAGGAGGAAACCGTCATGGGAATCTGATTGTCAAAGGGTTTGCGGGCTGTGGCGGAAAGATCGCGACCGCTTTGACTGGCCAGTTCCGAAAGGCTGACGCCGGGCAGCACATGGGAGACATGGGGAAACACCGCTTTCATGAATCCCGTGGACATGGCTCCGTGCAGCACGACACCGTCGACCTCGCCGCTTTTCATCACCAGGTCCACAATAGTATCGGTCATAATGGCCATGTCCATGGAAAACGTGAGATCAACGGGGTTCCCGCACGGCGCATGCGGCGGCATCAGGGGTTTGATCTTTGACTGAAGGGAGGCGCTGAAAACCGGCATCACGCAACCCTTGGCCTCGCAGGTATCGGCAATGGCCGAACCCGGTCCGCCGGAATTGGTGATAATGCCGATGCGGTTTCCTTGAATGGGAGGCTGCGTGGCCAGGGCCCAGCCGCGTGTATAAAGGTCCTCGATGGTATTGACGCGGATCACGCCGGCCTGGTGAAACAGGCCGTCATAAAAATAGTTTTTTCCGGCCATGGCCCCCGTATGGCTGAGTCCGGCGCGTGCCCCGGCCTCACTGCCGCCCACATACTGGGCAATGACCGGCTTATGCGGGGTGATTTTTTTTGCCACTTCCAGAAAACGCCGCGGATCGCGTACGGTTTCGATATACATGCCGACGGCTTTTGTAGAGGGATCTTCCCCAAGGTATTCCAGAACATCGATGATATTGACATCCGCTTCATTCCCCACGCTAACGGCCTTGCTGAAATAAATTCCCCGCTTTTGGAGATACACAATGGTCTGGGCCACATAGGTGCCGCTCTGAGAAATCATGCCCAGATGCCCGGGTCTGCCGACCAGCGGCATTACGGTGGTATTGAGTTCAGCCTCCCGGTTGACAATGCCCATGCAGTTGGGGCCGATAAAGCGCATGCCATATTGAGTGGCGATATCTTTAAGCCGCAGCTCCAGATCCGCCCCTTCTTCTCCGATCTCCTTGAACCCGGCAGTAATAACAATGGCGTATTTCGTTCCCTTGCGCCCAAAGGCCTCAAACAACGGCAGCAAATGCCGGGACGGCAGGACAAAAATCGCCAGATCCGGTGCTTCGGGCAGTTGTTCGGGGGAAACATAGGCATCGATTCCGAGAACGGTTTTTTCCGTGGGATGAATAGGATAAAAGTTGCCCTTGAAACCGTCCTTGATAATGCTCAAGGCGTGCATGGTCCCCATTTTCATGGGGTTGTTGCTGGCGCCGACAATGGCGATTGATCCGGGGTTCATCAAGGAATGCAGGAATGAAGCGGGCATGATTTCTCCTTTTATTACAAGTAGTTAAATTAATGAAAATAAGATAAAATCTATATCATTATTTTAACCGGTTTGCAATAAAAAAACGAGCGCTCGTTTTATTACAAAAAGAACAACCATGAATAGTTTTGCAATGATCCGGGTTTGATTCGAAACTGCGCACTGTCCCAAAAAACATTTGTGAAGATTTCCCGTATTAATTGATGGATTTTTTAAAAGCCAATGCGATATAATGTTTTAATCAAGAAATACAGTTGATGTCTTTGATAATCACGCCAGGCCGGACCGGAGTTTTTTAAGGTTTATGAAAACAATTACCTCTGGAGCAAAAATGAGACGGTTGCGATGAAATCAACCTGCAGCCGCCATCCCGATCAGCCGGCGCGCTTTATCTGCCCGAAGTGCAAGCTCGCCTTCTGTTCCGATTGCGTCATTACACTGGATGCATCCACAATCGGCGGCAAGCAGGTGGTCCAGTTCTGTCCCAAGTGCATGATCGCTGTCCGACCTTTTGGCGCAGCCGATGCGGTCTTACCGTTTTGGAAACGGCTTTTTACCGTATCAGGCGGCGCCCCTTCAAAACCAAGGGCCCGCCGGTTCTCCGGTGCATCCGAATCAGCGTCTATTGATTCGGAATCCAGCATATGCAGGCAAATTGATGAGCTCCGGCGCGCCGGCAAAAACGATCAGGCTCTGGACCTCATTCGCCGGTGGCGTAAAACCGGGGGAAGCCTGAGCGCGGTCCTGGCCGGATCTTATATTGATCTGCTGATCCAAACCGAGCAATTTACAGAATTATGCGACCGCACAAAAAGAATGCTGCAATTGCTGATTCAGACCGGAGATAAACGCCGGGCCTTTGCTGTTTTTGATATTTGCCGTGCATGGGAAGGTGATGCGGATATGGATCCCGCTGTTCTTGTCCGGATCGGGGAAATGCTGGCCGCCGACGGACGAGCCAAAGACGCCATCAGAGTCTACGGCGCCCTGGTAAAAAATCACCCGGACGCTCCGGAGGCGTTTCTTGCTTATTTCAAGGCGGCGCAAACCTATCAGGAGCGTCTCAATATTCCGGAAAAATCAAAAAAAATTCTCATACAGCTGATTCAAAAGTATCCGGAACACGACATGCTGCCGGCGGTTAAGTCCTATTTGCAAAAGATCGGCGAATGAAAAAATAATTTCATTCACGACAATGTTTTTATGATGGGATTGAGGTAAACAGGATGGGGATTTACGGAGATGAATCCGCAGCGACGGGGCGCAAGCGCGCGATGCGCGCTCCGCCCCGTCAAATTGCCTTGCAGAGATGTATGCTCAGTTCGATTCCTCGTACTTGAAAGACAGACGTACTGTCGCCCGGTAGAGCAGCACTTTTCCATTGTCAAGTCTCATGTCCAAGTCCTTGATTTCAGCCACCCGGGTATCTCTGATGCTTTTGGACGCCCGTTCCACAGCATTTTTGGCCGCTTCTTCCCATGAGTTCTTGCTGGTACCCACCAATTCGATAAATTTGTAAACACTGTCTTTTTCGTTCATCACAGCCTCCTTTTTTTCTTTAAGATTACTCGTGTGGTAGATGTTCCCTCGGATGCCGTTGAAAGGCATACACGACGGAAATCATCTATTCTACCTGTGTCCTGTTATATGTTTATTACACAAAACGTCGTTTATTGTCTATGATAATTTTTATCTCCATCTGTTTTTGTTTCGGAAAAATCTCTTGATGGATCGCTATCCATGATCCGGCCCTCTGAAATAAAGTGCCCGCCATACTTGCATAGCCCGTCCCTGGTGATTATAATCAGTCCATGATGAAAACAATAAACGAAAAAATACCGAATCCAAAAGAAATTGAAAAAGAAATCGCCGATTTTCTAAGCCGACGCTATGGAGATCAAGTTAAAATGATGTCTCCATTGACCATGGTGCAGGCGGATGAACAGGAAGTTGATGGATTGAATGCGAAAAAACAAGGCCGCATCGACTTTGACATGAAACCCGAAGAGATGATTGCCTACCTGGATCAGTATGTAATCCGTCAGGATACCGCCAAACAGATCCTGGCAACAAAAATCTGCACCCATTTCAACCGGATACGTTTTCAGAAGGATTCCGAAGGCAAAATACCGGAAATTACGGGCGGCATTAAAAACAACGTACTGATGATCGGCCCGACGGGCGTTGGTAAAACCTATATCATCAAACTCATTGCCAAGCGCATTGGTGTTCCCTTTGTCAAGGGCGATGCCACTAAATTCAGCGAAACCGGTTATGTGGGAGGAGATGTGGATGATCTGGTTCGGGATCTGGTGCGGGAAGCCGACAACAATATCGAACTGGCCCAGTACGGCATCATCTATATTGATGAAATCGATAAAATCGCTTCCAGCCGGGACCAGATCGGACCCGACGTTTCCCGGACCGGCGTTCAGCGCGCCCTGCTCAAGCCCATGGAAGAAACCGATATCGAGCTTAAGGTTCCTCATGATCCCATTTCCATGATCCAGGAAGTGGAACAATTCCGGAAAACCGGAAAGCGCGAACAGCGGGCCATCAATACCAAAAACATCCTGTTTATCATGAGCGGGGCATTTTCGGATCTAAACGACATCATCAAAAAACGCACCACGACCCAGCGTATCGGTTTCGGGGGCCAAATGGGAGGGGATTCCTCCAAATCGGAATTATTGAAATGTCTAAAAGCAGAGGATCTGGTGGAATTCGGTTTTGAATCAGAATTTGTAGGCCGATTGCCGGTCAAGTCCATTTTTGAAAAACTCGATAAGAGGGACTTGCTCAATATCCTCCAGAATCCCAATAATCCGGTGATATTGAGTAAAAAACTCGATTTTGCCACCTACGGTATCGACATCCGCTTCTCCCGGGATGCCTTGGAAGATCTGGCACATCGGGCCGCCTTGGAAAACACCGGCGCCCGGGGACTGGTCAGCGTGATTGAGCAAGCTCTGATTCCCTTTGAAACGCAGCTTCCGTCGTCTGCTATCCGGCATTTTCCGGTCACCGCCTCCATAATCCGTAATCCGGCTGAAACGCTGCGGCAGTGGCACGCGGATACCGACGATCCGAAACGTTTGAAGGTCTTTGAAGATATTGTCGCTGAAAACAAAGAAGACATCCGGCAATATCTTTTCGACAACCGTAAAAATCTGGCGGTTCAGCATGGTTTGCCCCTGTCCGTCCATCGCATCGAACGGATCGCTGATTATTATTGTGCCAATATTGCGGAAATCAGAACCGCCGTTCAAAAAATCAAGTCATACTATGACGAAATCAAAAATTGCGAGCTTGCCTTTTACAATAAAAACGATATCAATATTGTGTTGGAAGAAGACGCCGTTGATCATTTTATCGCCTCCATGGCCGAGGGAACAATGGATGTCGCTCGGATCTATGAAAAACTGACAACGGATTTTGAATACGGCCTCCGGCTGATTCAGGAAAAAACCGGCCGCAGCCGATACTTCATCTCCAAAGCGGCCCTGATGGATGCCGAATCTTTCTTAGATGAACTGATTCGAAACGAGTTTAACAAACAAAATATAGCGTCACCGAGCGGCTCAGCGGATACAGACACTTTTTATGAAGCGTCCCTGCCGTCGGACGCAACTGCGGGAATTGAAAAATGATCGGAATATCCAAGCTCTACTGCGGAACCGTGGAACCGTCCGACGCGCTCCGATACGGCCGTATGTCAAAAGAAATGCCGTCCCATTTACTCCAGTTTTCAAAAGACAAGAAACCGGTGATCGTCTGGAATATGACCCGGCAGTGCAATCTGCGCTGCGTGCATTGTTACGCCCACGCCAAGGCCGCCCACCAGGAAAATGAGCTCAGCACCGACGAGGGGAAAGTCATGCTCGATGACCTGGCCCGGATGGGGGTCCCGGTCATTCTCTTTTCCGGCGGCGAGCCGCTGATGCGAAAGGACCTTCCCGAACTGGCCTCCTATGCCGTGAGCAGGGGAATGCGGGCCGTGATCTCCACCAACGGCACACTGATCACCGCGCCGATAGCCCGGGAACTCAAAGAAGTCGGTCTGTCCTATGTCGGGATCAGCCTGGACGGCATGGAAGACATTAACGACCGGTTCCGGGGCGTGAACGGGGCTTTTCAGGACGCCTTGAAAGGAATTGAAAACTGCCAGAACGCCGGCATTAAGGTCGGTCTGCGGTTTACCATCAACAAATTCAACGTGGATGAAATACCGGCCCTGTTCGATCTGCTGGAAAAACGGAAAATTCCCAGAATCTGCTTTTACCATCTGGTTTATTCCGGCCGGGGATCCGAGCTGGTCAAGGATGATCTGTCCCATGGAGAAACCCGTGCCACTGTTGATCTGCTCATCGACCGAACCCGGGACATGTTTGATCGCGGTATTGAAAAAGAGGTTCTTACCGTGGACAACCACGCGGACGGCCCCTATGTCTATCTGCGCATGCTGCGGGAAGGCTCTCCCCGGGCGCCGGAGGTGCTGGAACTTTTGAAAATGAACGAGGGCAACAGCTCGGGTCGCGGCATCGGATGTGTAAGTTGGGATGGTGAGGTGCATGCGGACCAGTTCTGGCGGCATGTAAGTTTCGGCAATGTTCGCCAGCGCCCGTTTTCCGAGATCTGGACCGACCTGTCCAATCCGCTCATGGCCCAGTTGAAAGATAAGAAACGCCATGTCAACGGACGTTGCGGCACATGCCGGTGGCTTGATGTCTGCGGCGGCAATTTCCGGGTGCGGGCCGAAGCGGTCCATGGCGATTTATGGGCGCCGGATCCGGCCTGTTATCTCACTGATCAGGAAATCAAATAAAGGATAAATCCATGTTATTCCCGGATTACCGCGGTCGGCGGCTGCGACAGAACTCCATGTTCCGGCGCATGGTGGCCGAAACCCGGCTGACGGCCGACGACCTGATTCTTCCGTTGTTCGCCATTGGCGGTAAAAACGTGAAAAACCCTATTCCGTCCATGCCGGGCCACTGTCAGTTGTCCCTTGATCATCTGGTCAAGATCGCCGGCCAGGCAAAAGATCTGGACATTCCGGCCGTGGTCCTGTTCGGCATTCCGGACCGGAAAGACCCGTTGGGAACCCGAGCCTATATCAAAGACGGCATCGTCCAGAAAGCGGTCAGGGAAATCAAAAACAAGGTTCCGGATCTGGCGGTGATCACCGATGTCTGTCTTTGCCAGTACACGGACCATGGCCACTGCGGATTCGTGGATAAAGGCCGAGTGGACAATGACGCGACCCTGGATCTGCTGGCCAAGACGGCTCTGTCCCATGCCGAAGCCGGGGCCGACATGGTGGCGCCTTCAGACATGATGGACGGCCGGGTGGCCGCCATCCGGGAAGCCCTCGACGATCGCGGGTTCGAAAATACGCCCATCATGTCCTATGCAGCCAAATACTGTTCGGCCTATTACGGGCCGTTTCGGGAAGCGGCTCATTCCGCGCCCCAATTCGGAGATCGCCGCACGTACCAGATGGATCCGTCCAATGCCCGGGAAGCCATACGAGAAGCGGTCATGGATGTGGAGGAAGGTGCGGATATCATCATGATCAAGCCCGCTCTGGCCTATCTGGACGTGATCTGCCGCATCCGCGACGAAATCGACCTGCCCGTGGCTGCCTACAATGTCAGCGGCGAATACGCCATGATTCGTGCCGCGGAAAAAATGAAAT
>CAZRES010000014.1:0-44649 GCA_964598885.1 uncultured Desulfobacteraceae bacterium
ATGAAGGCATGCGAGGTGTTTGCCGATGATTTTCGGTTTTTTTCCCGCGGAGCCGGGCCGACCCCCGTGATTTTTCCCTCTTATCACCTGATGCCGTTTAAACATTTGGCCTATCAGAGCCAGATCGCCGCCGAACGCATCAGGATTCTTTATCAAATGGTTGCCGGAAACTCGTTTCCGTTGCTTCTGGCTCCTGTGGAAACGCTTCTTCAACGGATTATTCCGAAAACCGTATTGAGCGACCGCGCTGAGCTGTTGATCTGCGGTGAGAATATCGATCGGGAAGGCTTTATCCGGTCCATTTCAGAAGCGGGTTACAACCAGGTGACTCTGGTGGAAGAATATGGCGAATACGCGGTCAGAGGCGGAATCCTCGATATTTACTCTCCACTGTATCCGGATCCCCTTCGCATTGAGCTTTTCGGAGAAAAGATCGAATCGCTGCGGTTTTTTTCTCCCGTTGACCAGCGTAAGCTGTGCGAAACCGAAGAGGCGGTCATTCTTCCGGCCCGGGAGATTGTGCTGGCCTCCGCATATAAAGAGCGATTTAGTGACAATATACTTTGCCTCGCAAGGGAATCCGGGTTTACATCCGCCCAATTGGAACAATGGCGGGAACGCCTGACTGCTGATGCATTCTTCCCCGGGATTGAAAGCTTTCTTCCGCTGGTATATCCCGCCTGTGACACCCTTTTGGATTATATCTCCCCGCAGAGTTTCTGGATGGTTTTTGATCCCGTGGATCTGGAACGCCAGGCCCTTGAACATGAGCAGCATGTCCATGCCAATTACCGGGGCGCGAAGGAAAGCGGTCGGCTTTGCCTTTCTCCGGATCAGCTCTATGAATCCTGGAACCGGATCCGGGAGGATATTATGAAAAAATGTCGACTAGGGCTGCATCAGCTGCATGGGGGTTTGCCCGATTCCGATGCCGGCGCATCAACCGGCTTTCATCTATCCATTCAGGACAACACGGAGGTGCGGGCCGAAATGATGGCCCATAAAAGTCGGGATAATGTTTTGCTGCCCGTGGTCCATTGGATTGAAAAGCACCGCCAGGCCGGTTTTAATACGATTTTGGCATTCAGTTCGGATGCGCAAATACAACGCATTCAAGCCTTGCTCGAACCCTATGGAATGAAAGCGACATATGATTCTTTACTTCCCGGCCAGGCCGCAGGAAAAGACACGGCGGGTCTTTGGATACGCAAAGGAGATCTTTCCCAGGGGTTTGTTTGGTCGGATGAAGGTCTTGCCGTTATCACGGAAAAAGAAATCTTCGGCCCCAGAGTCCGGCATCGACGAATCAGGGCGGATAAGGCGAGGGCCGGGGAAGTCAAAACAGCGCTGTTGGAATTCAGCGACCTGAAAGTCGGTGATTTGATCGTTCACGTGGATCACGGGATCGGTGTATACGCGGGCTTGGAAAAACTGACCGTGGAACGGGTCACCAGCGATTTTTTGACCATCAATTATCGCGATGACGACCGGCTTTACATTCCCGTGGATCGCCTGACCATGATCCAGAAGTACGTGGGCGTTGATGGGATTGCCCCGCAGATCGACAAAATGGGGGGCAAATCCTGGAAACGGGTTCAGGAAAAGGCACGGAAATCTGCCGAAAAGATTGCGGCCGATCTGCTGGATCTGTATGCGTCCCGAAAAATACTGCAGGGCCATCCATTTGGACGATCAGACGCGTATTTTAAGGATTTTGAGGCTGGATTTCCGTTTGAAGAAACGCCGGATCAACTCAAGGCCATTGATGATGTCCTCAATGATATGGAGACCTCCTCCCCCATGGATCGGCTGATCTGCGGTGATGTGGGATACGGTAAAACCGAGGTGGCGCTTCGCGCCGCATTCAAGGCGGTAAACGACGCCAAGCAGGTGGCGGTTCTGGTGCCTACCACCCTGCTTGCCGAACAGCATTACCGGACTTTTTCGGATCGCTTCAGCCGCTATCCCGTGGTCATTGATTGTTTGAATCGATTTCGATCCCGAAAAGAGCAACGCGAGATTATCGAACGCCTGCAAACCGGTAAAACCGATATTATTATCGGTACCCACCGTCTGCTGCAAAAGGATATTGGGTTTGCGGACCTGGGCCTTGTGGTCATTGACGAGGAGCAGCGGTTTGGCGTAAAACACAAGGAAAAGTTGAAAAAGATCCGCAGTACCGTAGACGTGCTTTCCATGACGGCAACACCCATACCCCGGACCCTCCACATGTCTCTGATGGGGGTAAGAGACATCAGCGTCATCCAGACTCCGCCGGAATTCCGGCGGGCCATCATGTCGTATATCTCCGAATTTGAACCCGCCGTGGTAGCCGACGCCATTCGCAAGGAGATGGCACGCGGCGGTCAGATATTTTTCATTCACAACAATATTAGCACCATCTGGAATATGGCCGCCTATCTCAACGACCTGGTCCCTGAAGTGCGCCAGGGGGTAGCCCACGGCCGGCTGGATGAAGCCGCTCTGGAAAGCGTCATGGTGCAATTTATCAACAGGGATCTGGATATGCTGGTGTGCACTACCATTGTGGAGTCAGGTCTCGATATTCCCAACGCCAATACCATTATCATCAATCGGGCCGACCGGTTCGGACTGTCCCAGATTTATCAGTTGCGGGGACGTGTGGGGCGGGCCGAGGAACAGGCCTATGCCTATCTTTTTGTCCCGAAAGGATCAGCGTTGACCCGGGACGCCCAGAAGCGTCTTAAGGTATTGATGGATTACAGTGATCTCGGCGCCGGTTTTCAGATTGCCATGAACGATTTGAGAATCCGGGGTGGAGGCGCTGCTCTGGGCATTGAACAGACCGGTCATATTGCCGCGGTGGGATATGATATGTTTCTGGAACTGCTCGAGGAAGCCGTTTCACGAATGAAGGGCGAAAACGTGGTCGACGTTCTGGTTCCGGAAATCAATATTCCGTTGTCCGTTTATCTGTCTGAAACCTATATTCCCGATATTGACCAGCGTTTGATGTCATATCGCCGGCTGGCAAAGATGACCGATCTTAAAGAGGTCGCTGACTTCAAGGCGGAACTAACGGATCGATACGGCCAGCTACCCTTGGAAGCGGGGAATCTACTGGTCAAGATCATGCTCAAAATATTATGCGTCAAGGCCGGAATCAAGCGGCTCGATTTAACCGATAGCCATCTTTATCTTACCTTTTCGGGACCTCACATGCGTCGCCCCCAGGGGCTTGTCGCTTTTATCAAAACCGACCCTAAACGATTCAGGATCAATGCGGATCAGGTTCTCGGAATCGCTCTTAACCCTGGCGGCGGCAGTGGAGTGATGGCCCAGGCCAGAAATATCTTGATTGAAATCGGAAAATACGTTAATTTATAAAATTTTAAAAAAAGATCCGGCAGCATTTTTTTATTTACTCATTTTTTATGTATCTAATTTTTCAGGTTTGGATTTCAGGTAGCGGTTATGCAATATAGATTAATATTGAATCGGTTGCTGCGCATTGTTTCTATACCCGTACCCGTGGTTTTTGCCGCAGTCGTGTTTTGGGCGGTATCGGTAAGCGCAACAAATGAAACGGTTCTGGTGGATCGGATCGTGGCTGTCGTAAACGACGAAATCATCCGTCTTGCCGAACTCAATGAAAAGGCTGCTCCCGTCGAGGAGCAGATTCGATCTCAAGAGTATTCCCATAAGGAGGAACGCGAGCTTATTTTTGAGAAGCGGCTGGAAATACTCAACGATATGATTGATGAAAAACTGGCGGACCAGCAGATTCTCGAGGCAGGAGTCACCGCCGACAATGCTGAAATCGATCATGCCATCGCCCAGATCAAATCGATAAATTCATATTCCGACGAGGAGTTCCGGCAGGCCTTGTCGCTCAGCGGACTCAGCATGGAGGGTTACCGGGAGGAGATCCGGAAACAGATTCTGCGAAACAAGCTTGTCAATCAGAAAGTGACCTCGAATATCATCATTACCCAATCGGATATCGAGGCGTACCGGGATGCGCATCCTGAAGTTTATGGCGCCAGAAAGCAATATCAGCTGAGAAACATCATGATGCAGCGGGATGCGGAGGTCGACGCAGAACAAAGCCGGACGGTTTACGATCGGATGACCGAAGTCGTTAATAAACTCGAAGACGGACAACCGTTTCCAGAAACGGCCCAGCGCTATTCAGAGGGGGTAAATGCGGAAGATGGAGGCCTTCTGGGATGGTTCAGCTTAAACGATCTTGAAGAGAAAATCGCCGGCGCCATCGCATCGCTTGAGCCCGGTCAATTTTCCCCCATTATTGAAACCGATTATGGGTATCAGATCTTTTTTGTCGAGGATATCCAGGAAATCTCTTCAAAAACGCCTGATGAGAGTGCATCGGAGATCCGCCGGAAGCTTTATGAAGAACAGGTCAACGAGAAATTTCAGGCCTGGATCGAAAATCTGCGGCAGGAAGCGCATATTAACATTATGTATTAATGCGCAAACTTTTGTTTTTTGCTGAAAAAGGGGCGGTAATGGTTAATGCCGTTTCCCAGCCCGAACTTGCCGGCATGTCTTTCGGACCATATTTGAAAGACCTGCGCCGGCAAAAAAATATTTCCGTGGAATCGGTGGCCGCCGAGATCAAAATCAGTCCGGCCCAGGTGGCATGGATCGAAGCCGAAGATCATGAACGGTTGCCTGCTGACGTTTATGTCAAAGGCATCTTAAAGTCCTATGCCCGTTTTATCGGCGTAGATGAAACCGATATCATTGATCGCTACATGATTTGCCGCGGCTGCTGCGGCGCCGCAGTTCGGGGCTTGCCCGTCAAGGAATCAACAGAACGGAATTTCAAGCCTCAGGCCTGGTTGTTTTTTCAAATTTTAACGATCCTGATGGTGATATCTGTTTTGTACATGATACATCAAGCATCGCTGCGCCCATCGTCGACAATGGCCGAAAACCGGGTCAGGGATGTTCAAGCGGTGCATGCAGGGAAAGCGGGACCGCCCACGGCGAAGAGACAGGCTGTTTCCCGCCTGGAGGTGAATGCCAGAGAAAAAACGCGCTTGAGAGTCCGCGTCGATGCCGGCGAACCGACTGAATGGATGCTGTTTCCCATGGATCATATTGAATTGGCGGTTTCCCGGCGCGTTCGCCTGGAGATGGATAATGCCAACGGCTTACGGATCCGCTGGAACGGTGAAATGATCGCCGTGCCCGGAAAAAGCGGTGAAGCCGCTATTTTGGAACTGCCGTAAAACAAGTTGTGGAAAACATGGCCCTGGAACGAAACAGAATACTGATCGAAACCATCAACCGGCTGCTCCGTCGCGGGGCTTCAGACCGGTTGAAAAAGATCATCGGCAAAGTCCACGAAGCCGATCTGGCACCAGTGTTTCGTTCCCTGTCCGCTCCTAATCAGCACAAATTCTTCTTTTTGATCGATGATCCCAATAAAAAGGGATATGTACTCAGCGAGCTTGATGAAGACACCGCCGCTGATATCATCAAAGAGCTTTCCGTGGCGCAGCTTGTCGAAATCCTGGAGGATATGCCGTCCGATGACAGCACCGCCCTGATCAAACTTCTGCCGCCGGAAACGGCGGATACGGTGCTCAATATCATGCGTAAAAAGGGCGCCGAGGATTTGGAAGGGCTGCTTCGGTATAAAGAAGACACGGCCGGTTCCATCATGACCACGGATTTCATCGCGTTGAAGCCGGACATGACGGCCCGGCAGGTCATCGAGTTGCTCCAGTCCGAAAAGGAATATCACGACATTGAAATGCCGTTTTATATCTATGTGGTGGATGATGAGGGCCGGCTGGTGGGTGTCAGCTCCCTGCGGCAGCTTGTGGTGGTGACGCCGTCGACCCCGTTGCGCAATTTCATGTCAACGGACGTGATTTCGGTTTCCACCGAAATGGATCAGGAGGAAGTGGCCAGGATCGTGGCGCGATACAATTTTCTCGCGGTTCCCGTGGTGGATGAGACGCGCCGCATGGTAGGACTTGTCACCGTTGACGATGTTGTCGACGTTATCCGTGAGGAGGCCACCGAGGATATTCTTAAAATGGCCGGCGTGGGCGAGGAGTTCATTGAGACCAAATCGATCGTCCGAAGCACCCGGATCCGCCTGCCGTGGCTCTTTGTCAGCTTTTTGGGCGGCGTGGCAGCCGTATTCATTATCGGCCGGTTTGAAGAAACGCTGCAGCAGGGACTGGCCTATCTGGCGGCGTTTATTCCCGTGATCATGGGAATGGGCGGCAATATCGGGATTCAGTCCTCGACGATCGTGGTCCGCGGCATTGCCACCGGCCGGATTAATATTCATCATCTATGGGCGGTGGTTTCCAAGGAAGTGGCCATCGGCGTGATTCTAGGGATCTTTTACGGACTGATTCTCGGCAGCATCGCCCACCTGTTTTTCCGGGTGGGCAACACCAACGCCCTGGCTATTTCGGTGGGCATCGGCGTACTTTCTTCCATGTTTGTGGCGGCCTTTATCGGTTCCTTTATGCCCATGCTGTTTGCAAGGTTTCGCATTGATCCGGCCGTGGCCACGGGTCCCTTTGTGACGTCTTCCATTGATATCCTCAGTGTGCTGATTTATTTCAAGGTGGCCCTTTTCTTTCTTGGGTTATGATGCATGCCCCTTTTCTCAACGCCCGCGATTCTGCTCCGCCGTCATCCCTACGGCGATTATGATTTGATCATCACCTTTTATACGTTAAAAAGCGGAAAACTCTCGGTCATCGCCAAAAACGCCAAAAAGAGCCGGAAGCGGTTTGCCGGTATTCTCGAGCTTTTTGCTTCCCTGGATCTGGTCTGCGCGGAATCCCGGGGAAAAGGACTGCCGGTGCTCCAGGAAGCCGTGCTGGCATACCCGGCTTCGGGCATCCGGGGAAATATCCGGAAAACCGCCTATGCCAGCTATTGGGCGGAACTGATCCATCAGTGGGCAGAGGAAGGCAAGGCGCAGGTTTCTGTGTACGAACTCCTTAAATACGCTCTTGATATCTTAGATGCCGGCAAAATCGGAGAAGAAGAAGCCAGTATTATTTTTCAGATACGATTTCTTGCCCTGGCGGGACTGATGCCCCACCTGACATCGTGTATGCGATGCCGCAAGCCCCTTGAAAAATTCGAGAAGGGCCGATGCGTTTTTGACCTTGCATCCGGCGGCGTGGTATGCCAAGGATGTTTTTCGTTTCATCCATCGCAGGTCCGCATTTCCAGGGGGACCATCAAACAGCTTCTTTGGATCAGGGATAATCCGTTTGATTATCTGGCGCGGCTGAAGTTTAATCCGGCGGCCATCGCGGAAAGCCGCGAATTGCTTGAAATATTTGTTCCCTATCACATGGGAAAAGAGCCCAAGAGTCTTGGATTTTTAAAGGAAATGCGGTCTGGTTGGGGGAATCCGGCGACAGGTTCCATAAAACGGGTTTTACCGGATGGAAATCGCGCATCATGAAGGACCATGCCATGAAAGAGATGCGGAAAATTATTGAAACCTGCCGAATTTCGGCAAGCGCGCCCTGCCGCATCGACATGGGCGGCACCCTTGATATCGGAACCTTTTATTATCCCCTGTCCTTTCTTGATCCGTGTACCTTCAACATTGCTGTTGACTTGAGGACAAGGGTCGATATCAGACCCCATCGTCCGGGTTATATCCGCATATCATCACGGGGATTTGATGACGCCGAATTCCCGGCCGACGCCCTCCCGTTCAAACACGCCCTTGGGCTGATGTTTGCCATTGCCGCCCATTTCCATATCGACGGGGTTCATATCAATATTGTCTCCGCTTCCCCGCCGCGCAGCGCCCTTGGCGGGTCATCATCGGCAGCGGTGGCTCTGATCGCGGCATTTAACCGGATACGACAGTTAGCGGATCTGCCCCCCATCGCCAGAGACCGCATTCCGTTGCTGGCTCATGCCATTGAGGAGAGTGCGGCTGGGGTTCCGTGCGGCCTTCAGGATCAGCTATCGGCCACCTACGGCGGGATCAATGCCTGGCAGTGGGAGGGATACGGGGCAGATTCGCTGTATCGTCGCCGGGAAATCGGGAGCCGGGCGGATCATGTCCGGTTTCAGGCGAGGATTCTGGTGGCCTATTGTGGTATTCCCCATGAATCCATCAATATCAACAGCCGGTGGGTGGACCAATTTCTGAAGGGACAGTTCAGGTCCCATTGGACTGATATTATCCGATGCACCAATGCCTTTGTTGAGGCGCTGATGGTCGATGACATATCCGAAGCGGTCCGTCAGATGAACGCGGAGACCGCCATCCGCATGGAGATGACGCCGGATGTGCTGGATGATATGGGCAAACGTTTGCATGCTGCTGCGCAGACGCGTAGCTGCGGCGCGCGGTTCACGGGAGCGGGCGGCGGCGGGTGCGTTTGGGCACTGGGCCGGTCCGCCGATATCGCCGCTTTAACGCCGGTGTGGGAATCCATCTTGCAGGATAGAACCGAGGCCGGTCTGTTAAATTTCAATGTTGATGTTGACGGCGTGAAAACACATGAATTTTAACTCAAGGATAAGACCATGTATTTTCAGGATGTAATTTTAAAGCTTCAAACCTTCTGGGCGCAAAAGGGATGTGTTCTGGTCCAACCCTATGATATCGAAGTGGGGGCCGGCACGTTTCATCCCGCCACACTGCTGCGGTCTCTGGGCCCCGAGCCCTGGCGCGTGGCCTATGTGCAGCCTTCCCGCCGGCCCACAGACGGCCGATACGGCGAAAATCCCAATCGCCTCCAGCATTACTACCAGTTCCAGGTGATTCTCAAGCCGTCGCCGACGAATATACAGGATCTTTACCTGAAAAGCCTTCAGGCCCTTGGCATCAACCCTCTGGATCATGACATCCGGTTCGTGGAAGACGACTGGGAATCGCCCACGCTGGGAGCTGCGGGGTTGGGCTGGGAGGTTTGGCTCGACGGCATGGAAATCACCCAGTTTACCTATTTTCAGATGGCCGGAAGCATGGAAGTCCATCCCGTCTCCGTGGAAGTCACCTATGGGCTTGAGCGAATTTGCATGTATCTTCAGGAGATCGACAATGTGTTTGATATCCGCTGGAACAAAGAGATCACCTACGGTCAGGTGCATCATCAGCAGGAAGTGGAGCAGTCCACCTATAATTTTGAGCTGGCTGATATCGGACTTCTTTTTGATCTTTTCGACCGATTTGAGGCGGAATCAAAACGCATTATCGGCCATTCCCTGGTGCTGCCCGCCTATGAATATTGTCTGAAATGTTCCCATGTGTTCAACCTGCTGGATGCCCGGGGGGCCATCAGCGTGACGGAACGGACGGGATATATCGCCCGGATCCGGAACCTGGCCCGCCTGTGCGCCGAAGCCTATATTCATCAGCGAAAAGAGATGGGATTTCCCCTAACCCCTATTTTTGGGAGTAAGAGTTAAAAATGAATCAGTTGTTACTCGAAATCGGCACCGAGGAGATCCCGGCGGGATATATTGAACCCGCTTTGGCGGCATTGTCCTCTCTTTTGGCCGCGCGGTTGACGGATGCGCGCATTGAACACGGCGACATGCGAACCTTTGGTACGCCGCGTCGACTGGCCATTATGGTAGATGGAGTGGCTCTTCGCCAGGCTTCCGTGGTGACCGAGATCAAGGGACCTCCGGAAAAAGTCGGATTCGACGCCGACGGCAGGCCCACACTGGCGTCCGTGAAGTTCGCCGAAAAAGCCGGCGTGGACGTGCGTGATCTGACGGTTAAAGATACAGGCAAGGGCCGGTATCTGGCGGTGGAAAAAGTGGAAAAAGGAGATCAGACCCGGGAGGTTCTTCAAAAAATTCTGCCCGATGTCATCGTCTCCCTGCCGTTTCCCAAGACCATGCGCTGGGCTGATCTGCGTCTTTCGTTCGCGCGTCCTATTCATTCCATCTGCGCCCTTTTCGGCAGTAAGGTCATCTCTTTTGTTCTCGGCAATATCAAAAGCGGACGCTATACGTTCGGACACCGGTTTCTGCATCCCGCCAGAATCCGGCTTTCCCATGCTGCTGAATATGTGGACCGGCTTTCAGCCGCCGGGGTGATCGGCGATATTGAGGCCCGCAAAAAAGTCCTGGAAAAGCAAATGGCCGAGGTGGTTGCCGCCACGGGTGGAAAGATCCTGCCGGATCCGATTCTGGTGGACGAAGTAGTTAACCTGGTCGAATTTCCGGAGCCCGTGGCGGGGCGATTTGATGCCAAGTTTCTCGACCTTCCCCCTGAAGTCCTGATTACCGCCATGCGGGAGCACCAGCGGTATTTTGCGGTGATCAACGCCGACGACAGGCTGACGGCCGATTTTGTGGCGGTCAACAATACCCGGGCCACGGACATGGACCTGGTGGCCCGGGGGCATGAGCGCGTGCTCCGGGCGCGACTGGAGGACGCCCGTTTCTTTTTTCAGGCCGACCGCCGCAAGCCACTGGATGAAATGGCCGAGGGACTGAAATTCGTTTTGTTTCAGGCTGAACTTGGATCCATGCATGAAAAAAGCAGCCGCATTGAAACAATTGCCGTGAAGCTGGCGGATTTTATCGGCCTTGACCCAAGTCTCCGGCCGTCTTTATCCCGGGCCGCCCGGTTGTGCAAGGCTGATCTGGTCAGCCATGTGGTCGGCGAATTCCCGAAGCTCCAGGGAATCATGGGTCGTATTTACGCCTCGCAGGCCGGGGAACCGGAAGGTGTAGCCGAGGCCATTGAAGAACATTACCGGCCAACAGCCTCGGGAGGCGCCCTCCCGAGAACCATGGAAGGGGCGGTGATCGGCATGGCCGACAAGATCGACACCATCTGCGGCTGTTTCAGCGCCGGTCTGGCGCCTACGGGCACATCTGATCCTTATGCGTTGCGCCGTCAGGGGATCGGCCTGATCCAGATTGCGGAGGATCGCGCCTTTTCTTTTTCACTGGGCGAACTGGTCCAGTTTGCGGCATCCTTGTTTGCCGGTGTCAACGGAGCTGATCCTGCAGCGGTCACTGAAAAGGTAAAGGCGTTTTTAAAGGGCCGAATGGCGTATATGCTGGAGGAAGCCGGGATTTCAAAAGACTGTGTAGCCGCCGTGCTGGCCGTGAGCGGAGACCATATCCTCGAAACATGGCAGAAAACTCATGCCCTGCAGAAGTTCAAAGCAGAGCCGGATTTCGAGGCCATTGCCGTGGCGTTCAAGCGCGTGGTCAATATTATAAAAAAATCCAAACCCGCGGAGATTGCCTCGCCGGAGGTCGATCCCGGCTTGTTCGTCCATGCGTCGGAAACCGAACTCCATGCCCAGTATCTGATCATTGACCGAAACGTCAGAGCCCACCTGCAGGCTGGAGACGTGGAACAGGCTTTTCGAGAAATGGCCGGCCTGCGCAGGGCGGTGGATCGGTTCTTTGATGATGTTCTGGTCATGGACCCGGATCCGGCGGTGCGCGGCAACCGCTTCGCATTGCTGGCGGCCATATCGGCGCTGTTCGAGCTGCTGGCGGATTTCTCGCGGCTTTCGGCATAAGCATATGGGGCATGTCGTAAAAACGGATAACCAGAAGCCGGAGTCGTCGACTTTTTACGGCTCCATCAAAATTATTTCAGAATAAAAAAACTAGGGATGGAAAAGGAGATGAACATGCCAGGATATGATCCGGAAATGGACAAGGTCCTGAATAAATGGGTATGCGAGGAAACCGGGCTGGTGGTTTCCATTAATCAGTATGGTCAGGGCGAGCCCAAACTCCAGATCGGCCCCCGCCTGATCCGGAAAAAGGATGGGTCCGGCGAGCGCAGCGCCAAGGCCGGCCGGCTTACCATCGAGGACGTCATGTGGCTTCATGAGATGATTGATGACATCAAGGACGAACTGACGGCCCGGGTGGATCCCACAAAATAAAATCGTTGATGCTTTCATTTTCCTGAAGGGTTTTGCCGCAAAATCGTCATTCAGTGGAATTGCCGATTTTTATCAATAGGGGGGAAGGCTCTCATGCAAATTGACACCGCCGTCATTCAGCCTGTTGCCGGAAAACATCCGGCTTCCATCGGCAGAACTTGTGTCCTGGCGTCCCATCCGTCGGATCTGAATCTGCTGGTCCGAAAAACCGGGCTTTTGCCGGAAGCATCCCGCCCCCTGCTCAACAGCCGGCTATATTACGGCCCTCATGATCCTCCGGATTTTAGTCTGACAGGACCCTTTATCGGCGCGCCTTACGCGGTGATGCTGCTGGAAACCGCCATCGCGTGGGGCGTAACGGAAGCCATTGTTTTCGGCTGGTGCGGCGCCGTATCCGCCGATGTCCATATCGGCGATCTTTTTCTGCCGACATCCGCCATTAGTGATGAAGGTACATCCCGGCATTATACGGGTCCGGAAGCCTGGATTGCGTATCCGGACCCGGGAATCCAGGCACGTCTTAAAGCAGGGTTGACCCAACGCCGGATCGCGTTTCGCGAAGGCCCGGTCTGGTCCACAGACGCTGTTTTTCGCGAAACACCCGATATAATCGATCGCCACAGGAACCTGGGCGCCCAGGTGGTGGAAATGGAATGCTCCGCTCTTTTTGCCGCGGGCGCTTTTCGTGCCGTACCGGTGGGATGCGTGCTGGCAGTATCCGATGATATTTCATCCGGCCAATGGATTCCGGGTTTCCATAAAAAGCGGTTTAAAACCGCCCGTAATGCGGCAATCGACGTCGTTGGAGAATTGATCGCCGGATATTCGTAAGCGGCGCGTATTCCGAAAATCTGCGCGGAACGGCCAAAATCCGAATTTTTGCGGCGTCATCAAATCAAGGACGGTTTTATGAATCATGAGATGGATTCAAAAATTATCGAGCGGATATCTTGGTTGCGGCGGGAATTGCACCGCCACGATCATCGCTATTTTGTTCTCGATGATCCGGTGATTTCCGATGCCCAATACGACCGGTTGATGCAGGAGCTGATATCTCTTGAAGCCCAATGGCCCGAACTGACATCATCCGATTCCCCTTCGGTTCGGGTGGGCGGGGCGCCTCTGGACCGGTTTGAAACCGTGGAACACGATCCGCCCATGCTCAGTCTGGACAAGGGAACTTCCGAGGCGGATTTTCGGGCGTTTGACGAAAGGGTCCGCAAAGGTCTCGGGTCCCGGGATCCGGTGTATTACACCGCTGAGCCCAAGATCGACGGCGTAGCGGTTGAGCTGGTGTATGAAAAGGGCGGCCTTGTCCTGGCGTCCACCCGGGGCGACGGAAGAGTCGGCGAAAAAATTACGGAAAACGTCAAAACCATTCCCACGGTCCCGCTGGTGCTCAATGATCCCGGGCAATTTCCAGTGCCGGCTCTGCTGAAAGTCCGTGGGGAAATCTTTATGAGCAAGAAAGGATTTTACCGTCTCAATCAGGAACGAATGGAACAGGAACTGCCGCTTTTTGCCAATCCCCGCAACGCGGCCGCAGGGTCGTTGCGGCAACTCGATTCCCGCATCACCGCTCAGCGGCCCCTGGAAATTTATATTTACGGGATCGGCGACCCCGCAGCTATAGACGTGGCTTCCCACGCCGAAACCCTGTTTCGCCTGAGCCTGCTCGGCTTTCGCGTCAATCCAATGGTCCGGCCCCGGATTACCGCCGATGCGGTCATCGCGTATATCCGTGAAATAACCGTTCGTCGGGAAACGCTCCACTATGAAATCGACGGCGTGGTGGCCAAGGTCGATCCGTTTTCCCTCCAGGAGCAGCTAGGCGTGACGTCGCGGCGTCCAAGATGGGCCATTGCCATAAAATTCGAGGCCACCCAGGAAACAAGTCGTATAATCGAAATCCAGGTGCAGGTGGGTCGTACCGGCGCTCTCACCCCAGTGGCCCATCTGGAACCGGTCAATATCGCCGGCGTGACCGTCAGCCGCGCCACCCTTCATAATGAAGACGAAATCCGAAAAAAGGATGTGCGGATCGGGGACCGGGTGTTTGTCCGCCGGGCCGGAGACGTGATCCCCGAAATCGTGAAAGTAATCGCGCAAGAACGGGATGGTTCCGAGGTCCCCTTTGTGATGCCCCGAAACTGTCCGATCTGCGGCTCTCCTGTGGCGCGGCCACTGGAAGAGGCGGTCACCCGCTGCGTCAATATATCCTGTCCGGCTCAGATCAAGGCCACGATTCGGCATTTTGCCTCAAAAGGAGCCTTTGATATCGACGGTCTGGGAGAAAAGCTCATTGATCAGATGGTGGAGCGGCAGCGAATCATCTCCTGCGCGGATCTTTTTTCGCTCACCGTTGATGATCTCAAGAACCTGGAACGCATGGGCGAGAAATCGGCGCAAAATCTGGTGCGTGCCATTGCCGACAGCCGGCGGATCAGCCTGTCCCGGTTTTTGTTCGCCCTGGGGATCCGTCACGTGGGGGAACATGTGGCGTTGATTCTGGCCGAAAATTTTGCGGACATCGATCAACTCATATCGGCGGACGCGGCACAACTTCAAGGCATTGAGGGCATTGGTCCCAAGGTGGCCGCAAGTCTTATGGATTTTATGCATCAGGAACAGAATCGGAAAACCATCCGTCGACTGCAAGAAAGCGGTGTCGAGATTTTCAGGAATCCGCCTGCTGAGAGGGGTTTGTCGCTGTCCGGGAAAATATTCGTGTTGACCGGAACGCTTTCCTCCATGGCGCGATCGGAGGCAAAGGCCCGCATCGAAGCGGCCGGCGGCAAAGTCAGCGGATCGGTCAGTAAAAACACCGATTATGTGGTTGTCGGTGAGTCACCGGGTTCCAAACTGGGGCAGGCCCGGAAATTCGGTATCACCGTCATTGACGAAGAGCACCTTAATGGGTTGCTCTAATTGATCAGGCGGTAAGGGAGGATGATATGACGATCAAAAAAATTCGCGCCGTGATCAGAGGAAAGGTCCAGGGGGTTTTTTTTCGGATGGAAACGCAGGAGGCGGCCCGGCGGATCGGCGTAAACGGCTGGGTCAGAAACCGCCGGGATGGATCCGTGGAAGTCCTCATCGCGGGAGATGTCGAAAAAGTGGATGCCATGCTGGCGTGGTGTCGAAAGGGACCGTCCATGGCGCGGGTGGACGATATTGAGACCCAGGCGATCGATGATCAGGAAGACCATACGGATTTCATCGTTCGTCCAACAGTTTGACCGGTTCCGGCTGGAATAAAAAAAGAGGCCGGATGCTGACGTAATCAGCATCCGGCCTCTTTGACGGTTGCGTGAATCGGTTTGATCAGACCGCGTCTTTTAACAGCTTGCCCGGTTTAAATTTAACCACGTTGCGGGCTTTGATTTTGATGGGCGCGCCGGTTTGCGGGTTCCTGCCGGTGCGGGCTTTGCGGCGGACTTTTGTAAACGTGCCGAATCCGACCAACGTGACCTTACCATCTTTTTTCTTCAGGGTTTTGACGACGCCATCCATGAAGGAATTTAATGCAGCGGCGGCCGCCACTTTGGAAATGTCTGCTTCTTTGGCAATCTTTTCTACCAGTTCTGCCTTGGTCATGATTCCCTCCCTCGATAAAAAAAGTTAGTATTATGAAGAACCCCATTCGACGGCTAATTTAAAGGTGTTTTTCAGGGATGTCAACAATAAAATGCCATATTTTCTATTTTTTTTTGCTATTGACATTTTTATGCCCCCCAGGTTGTGAGTTTCAGGCGTCAACTAGCTGAGAGTTGGCATCATGAAAGGGACGGAAAATTTTGATTCAGGCGGCTGCAATTATATCGCGCACAAAGGAAGATGAAACGTTTAAGGAAATCATTTATTAATAAAATTCAGATAGTTATACTGTTGATTTCTTTGTCTTGAATATCGGGCGATAACGTGGCTCATGGTTTATAATATATTGGTTTTTAAGTCTTTAACTGAGGTAAAGTTACGCGGTTTATTTTCATGATTTTCGACGGCTATAAAAGCGCATCAATAAAGCGTTGGGGATCGAAGGGAAGGAGATCTTCGATGCTTTCGCCGATGCCGATGTAACGGATGGGGATTTTCAAGGTGTGACAAATGCCGATGACGATGCCGCCTTTGGCCGTTCCATCCAGTTTGGCAAGAATGATGCCGGTGACCCCGATTCCCTCGTCAAACAACCGTGCCTGTGAAACCGCGTTCTGTCCGGTAGTGGCATCCAGCACCAGCAAGACTTCATGAGGGGCTCCGGGCAGGGCCTTGGCAATGGAACGTTTGATTTTTTTCAGCTGTTCCATGAGGTTGACCTTGGTCTGGAGACGTCCGGCCGTATCCACGATGACCACGTCGACATCACGGGAAATCCCGGCTTCGATGCCGTCATAGGCGACGGCGGCAGGGTCCGCATTGTCACGATGCCGAACGATATCCGCCCCGGTGCGATCGGCCCAGATGGCCAGTTGATCCGCTGCTGCCGCGCGGAAGGTATCCGCCGCCGCCAGCAGGACTTTTTTTCCTTCGGACGCATAACGGGCGGCAAGTTTGCCGATGCTGGTGGTTTTCCCGGTGCCGTTGACCCCGACCATCATGATCACATGGGGCTTGACAGCAGGTGGCGCGGGTTGGTCCAGATCCAGAAACGAAAGCATTTCCTGCTTGAGGAATGCTTTAAAACTTTCGGTACCGTTGAAATGACGGGATTGCGCGGAGATGCGCTCCATCAGCTCCATAGTGGTGGGTACGCCCACGTCGGCGGTGATCAGTGCCTCTTCAACATCTTCTAAGACATTATCGTCTATGGCGCCGCCGCGCGGCAGGATTTCCTCGAACCGGCGGGATAAATTCTGCCGGGTTTTTGAAAGGCCGGTTTTCAGGCGGTCAAACAATCCTTTGGGCGGTGCGGTAACATCCAATTCGTCCAAAGCGTATGGGGGATCGGGGACAGGTTTTTTATCTTCGGGCCATGCGTCTAGAGCAGGTGATTTTTTCTCAGAGACGGTTTCTTGAGTGATCTGCTCCGCGGCCCCGGTGGTCGCAGGCGCATCGGATCGAACAGGGACGCGCCGCCTGCGGCGGCGGAGGCGGATCAGCAGATAAATAATAACCAGAAGACCGAGGATTGCTTCCAGATAAACATAACGGGAAATGTCCGACAAGATCGCGATAACGGTTTCAATCATATAATGGTCGTCCTGTCTAAATTTGGATGGGCGGATGTCTTGAGAACAGCGGAATCATACAATGAAGGCGTTTCATTTTCTGCTTTCCGGTTTTTTTCGGGTTTGTCCGGCGATGCCGCAGTGTCGGCTATTTTTTTAATATCTACAGAGACGATCCGGGATACGCCGCTTTCTCCCATGGTCACGCCGAAAAGCACGTCGGAGAATTCCATGCTTCGTTTATTATGGGTGATCATGATGATTTGGGCGTTTTTGCCGATGATTTTCAGCAGTTCGTTAAAGCGGAAGATATTGGCGTCGTCAAGCGGCGCATCAATTTCATCCAGCAGGCAATACGACGACGGGTTGATGAGAAAAAGCGAGAAAATAAAGGCAATGGCGGAAAGGGCTTTTTCTCCCCCGGAAAGCAGGCTCAGACGGCTGAGCTTTTTTCCGGGCGGGTGAATCATCAATTCCACGCCCGTATCCATGGGACTGTCGGCTTCGGTCAGCTCCAGCCACGCTTCACCGCCCGGAAACAGCCTGGGAAACAGAGCCTTGAATTTTTCGTTGATTTTATCAAACATATCAAGAAACAACTGCTGGGAAATCCGGTTGATTTTATGAATGACGCGTTGCAGATCCTCAATGGCCTCCACCAGATCGTCTTTCTGCTGAACCAGAAAGTCATGCCGCTGTTTTTGTTCCTCAAAGGATTCGATGGCCCCGAGATTGACATCGCCGATCTGATCGATTTTTTTTTGGTAGTCGGAAAGCTCGGCTTCCTTGGCCTCAATGGAAAAATCCGGGGCATGGACCATTTTCCGGCAGGTGTCTACCAGATGATCAAAGGATTCCGCGTATCGCTCTAAAAAACGGTTGACCACATTGTCCCGCTGGAGCTGAAAACGGGAAAGCTCCAATTCCAGTTGATGGTTTTTATCCTTGATGTCGGCCAGGGATTTACGGATTTCATCAATTTGGCTGTTGATTTCCCTGATGCGGGAAACCAGCCCTGACAAGTCATTTTCTCCTGCTTTTACTTGCTGGTTCATCGCTTTGACGCGGTTGCGACGATCGCCAAGAGCGGTTTCCATGTCTGAGATGAGATGAACGGTTTCGGATTTTTTAGCGGCTTTAATGGCGATGTCTTCCTGGGAGCGCGCAATCTGTGCGGCGCCATCGACAGCAAAACCCTTTAACCGTTCCAGGGTTCGGCCGGTATTGTCTTTTTCGGCCGTCAGTCGCGTGAGCTCCAGCTTGAGATCCATTTGACGATGGTCGAACTCCTTTAATTTCAAAACCTCATCGGCCATACTTGATGTCATATCCGCCAGGCGGGACTCCTGAGCAGTGATTTCCGAATTGATTCCCGTGAGGGCTTCGTCATGCCGGGTAAGCGCTTCTTCGACCTCGGATTTTTCTCCCAGGAGTTTTTCCGTCTCCAGTCGGATGACGTCATCCTGATAGCGGGTATGCTTTACGGTTTCCTCGATGGTGAAAAGTTGCTTTTCGACTTCGAGTATTTCCCGGTCAATGTCATTTTTTTTCACGGTAAACCGGGAGATATCGTTTTCCAGCGACTTCACCGTTTCTTCCAGTTGTTTTTGGGATTGAAAGGCCGCCTCAAGGGCGACGTCAAGTGTTGATATGGTCTGTCCGAGCTCTTTGAGCTCTCGTTTTTTTTCAAAGATTCCGGAAAGCTTGTCCCTGCTGCCGCCGATCATAACGCCACTGGCGGTGATGATGTCGCCGTCACGGGAAACAATGTCATGCAATTGTTTGCCGGCGCGCCACATATCCACGGCGGCGGTAAAATTATCGGCAACAAGCACGCTGTCCAGCAATGTCCGGATCGAAGATTCATATCCCGGAAGGATATGAACATGGTCCATAAGCCGGTTTGCCGTCATCGCCGTTGGCGTATCCGATTGGGGTTTCGGGTGATCCAGGGGCTCAGATATCCGGATGAAGCCGCCCCGACCGGCGTTGTTTTCTTTTAAATAGGCAATGGAAGCAATGCCGGCCTCGGAATCATGAACCAGTATATAGTGCAGGGTTTCACCGAGAACAGCTTCCACGGCGAGCTCATACCCGGACTCGGGTTCGATCACGTCACCGACAACGTCGACGACTCCCGGATGTTCATCATGGTCCGGCCCGGGAGGAAAGGTTTTTTGTTGCCGCATAAGGGCCTTGACGCCGTCCTTGTACCACTCGTGATTGTCATCCATTTTTTTCAATGCGGTATACGCGGACCGGGCCTTGTTGCGCTCGTTTTCCAGGGAATTGACGTCTTTGACCTGACGGGCCAGGGAGGCGATCTGTATGTCGAGATCTGCTTTGGTGCGGCGTATGCGCTCCTCCAGACCATTGCGGTCGGCCATTCGTTCTTCCAGATCCGCGGCGGCAGAGACGCGTTTTTCCTCAAGCTCGGAAAGACGGCAAAAGGATTTTACCTTTTCTTCTTCCAGTCGTTTCAGCCGCTGCCCGAGAGTAGCCTGGCTGGAACGAGCATGCGCCATAATATCTTCCATCCGGGATTTTCGGGTCATGAGCGAAAACAAATGTTTTTTGACGGTTTCCGTTTTTTCTTCCAGTTCGGCCTGCCTTTTCCTCGCCAAACCGACTTTTTGGCTTTCCTCCTCAATGGCTGTGCGGATTTCGGTGATCCGGGATTCCTGCGTTATTATCTTTTGGGATTCCTGGGTCATTTCGGATGTAATCTGCCGGTTTTTTTCTTTTAAGCGCACCAGGGCGGATTCAAGTTCTTCCATTTCCATGCTCAACCGGACTTTTTCGGACCGCAAGTGAGTCAGTTCGGTTTCAAGGCGATCGATTTCCCGCTGGTTTTCGTGCAAAAAAGAGCGTTTACGTTCAATATCCGCGTCCTTGCGGGATCGTTCGCTGGTGTGTTTTTCCAAAGAATCCGTCAGTGCGTCCAGTTGCCCGGCGTAGCAGTCTTTTTTTTCCTTGAGATTGTGCCCCAGTTTCCGGGCCGCTTCAATCTGGATGGAATATTTTTCATGATAATAGACGGAAACCAGCGTATCGGCGTGGCGGCGGGCCTCCCGTAAGTCCTGGAAGCGTCTGGCTCGGGCCGCCTGCCGGGAGAGGCTGTTCATATGTTTTTTGATTTCATCGATGATGTCATGTAATCGAAGCAGGTTCTGGCCGGCGGCGTTGACCTTGGCGGCCGCCTCATTTTTGCGGATTTTATACCGGGAGACGCCGGCGGCTTCCTCCAGATAGGTCCGTCGTTCCTCGGGGGTGGCATCGGTGATGGCGCCGATATTGCCTTGCTGCACAATGGCACAGGATTTGGAGCCCATGCCGGAGCTGAGCACCATGCCGAGAATATCCTTCAGGCGGCAGGGACGGCGGTTTAACAGATATTCGCTTTCTCCGGAACGATAAAGCCGCCGGGTGATCATGACTTCGGTGTAGGCGTTCATGCCGTCCAGAGGAACCGCGCCGTCGCTGGACAGGGTCAGGGAGACTTCAGCCATGTTGACGGGGGATCGTTTACTGGTACCGGCGAAAATAACATCCCCCATGGATTTTCCCCGCAGCTGCCGGATGCTCTGTTCCCCCATGACCCATTTGATGGCGTCAATGATATTGCTTTTGCCGCATCCATTCGGGCCCACAACCGCGGATATGCCGGGGGGGAATTCAATCCGGCACTTGTCTGGAAAGGATTTGAATCCGATGATGTCGAGCTGTTTAATGCGCATTTATAAAAGCCGGATCATAAAAAAGAATTACTGCAACATCGATGATGGAAATGATGCCCGGATACGACGGTACCAGTTGATAAAAATTATATTATCTAACTCCAAAAGCCGGGTGCCTGCAATAAAAAAATAGCCGTCTGTCGGTCCGGCGTATTGACAGGTTTTACGGATTGGATTACCTTCGGATAAACCCATTTGCCCGGAGGGATATATGCAAACTTACAAAATTCACCCCATCGTCATGGGAACGAAAATTTTTGACAAGGGCATGATGACCTACCAACACGATTATGGAACGCCCTATACCATTCCCATTTACTCCTGGTACATCAAAGGCGGCGACCAAAACATTCTCATTGACACCGGGGAGATGAATCCCATCCAATCGGCTGATCGGGAAAACGCCATCGGCGGCAAAATTTATACCTTCGAGCAGGGACTGGCCAGATATGGATTGACGCCGGCGGATATTGATATCGTCATTCATACCCATCTTCATAATGACCACTGTGAAAATGACTATAAATGTGAAAATGCCCGGTTTTATATCCATGAAAAGGAGCTGGCCCGGATTCATGATCCTCACCCTCTCGATTATCGCTATCTGGAGGATTATATCGAAGAGATTGAGGAAAACGGACAGATTGAGGTTGTCACCGAAGATCGGGTAATCGTTGAGGGGATCTCCGTTATGCATAGCCCTGCGCACACAGACGGCGGACTGTCGGTTCTGATTGAAACTTCCGGGGGCACGGCGGTGATTACCGGATTCTGCGTGATTAGGGAAAATTTCGATCCACCAAAAGAGATCCGCGCCATGGAAATGGACGTAATCCCGCCGGGAACCCATGTGAATGTCTATGAGGCCTATGACATCATGCGGCGAATCAAGGAAACTGCGGACATTCTCATTCCCCTTCATGATCCGGGATTTGCCGGGGTCCGGGAAATCCCGGTGAAAATGTAAAAACGAAAAAACAGAAAACCGGTTTGACGGCCATCCGCTTTATGCCCGACCGTGGCGGCGGGAGCGGGCCGATTCATTCATCTGGCGATCCGGTATTGTGAAATCAAACGGGAAAGATACGTTCGCTGGATGCCCATGATCGTTGCCGCTTTACTTTGATTGCCCCCGGTGTTTTTCAGATTGGCCTCAATGAAACGCTTTTTGAAATCGTCCATGGCTTCCTTCAGGGGTATTCCCACCTGAATGCTCTGGTGGACAGGCTGCCCGTCGATCATGGCCAGGTCTTCCGGCAGAATCTGCCGGCCGTTTCCCATGACCACCGCGCGTTCCACGGCATTGCGCAGCTCCCGGATATTGCCGGGCCAGTCATAGGCCGTCATCTTATGGATGGTTTCTTCCGGAATTTCAATGGGCCGATCGGCCCTTTCCTTTTTGAACAGGTCGGCAAAATGTCGGGCCAGCAGGGGGATGTCCTCTTTGCGCTCCCGCAGGGGCGGCATGCGAAGTTCAACGACATTGAGGCGATAATAGAGGTCCTTTCTAAAGTCGCCTTTGATGACTTCGGCGGCGATGTCGCGGTTGGTGGCCGCGATCATCCGGATATCGACCGCAATGGGCGTGTTGCCGCCGACCCGGTAGAAGATGCCGTCCTGGAGCGCCCGAAGCAGCTTGGCCTGCATGCCGGAACTCATCTCACCGATTTCATCTAAAAACAGGGTGCTTTCGTCGGCGAGTTCCAGTTTACCGATTTTCTGTTCAACGGCGCCGGTGAAGGCGTTTTTTTCATGACCGAAAAGTTCGGATTCAAGCAATGATTCGGTCATGGCGGCGCAGTTCAAGGCGACCATGTGCCGGTCTTTTCGGGGGCTTGCCGAATGGATCAGTCTGGCAAGCAGTTCCTTTCCTGTGCCGCTTTCGCCCAGTATCAGTGTGCTGGCCGTTGAATCGGCGACTTTTTCGGCGTCCGCGATAACTTTCTCAATGACCTTGCTTTTCCCGATGATGTTATGGCTTAAATTCAGGGTCTGCTTCAAGCCGGTGTTGTCGCGCTCCACGAACTGGAATTTCCGGGCATTCAGAATGGCAAGGGCGGAAAGATCAGCAAAAACGCTTAACAGCTGCAAATCATTTTCATGGAAGGAATCGCCGTCGGTTTTATTAATGAATTCGATGGCTCCGATGACTTTATCCTGGACTTTCATGGGCACACAGAGAATCGATCGGGTTTTGAATCCGATCTGGTCGCTGATGTTGCGATACCATCGCCGATCCTTTGCCACATCCTTGATAAGCATGGGCTGGCCGGTTTCCGCGACATGTCCGGCGATTCCCTGACCAAGCTTGATGGCAAAATTCTTCATCTCATCTTTTTTATCGCCGGTGGTTACCTTAAAATAAAGCTGTTTGGTTTTCTGGTCGAGCAGCAGCAGGGAGCTGGCTTTGGCCCCCATAATGCGGGTCCCGGTTTCCAGAACCAGTTCCAGCAACTGATGGAGATCGTAGATATTGGATATCCACTGGGTGATGTTCTTCAAGTGGTCGATGGAGAGATCGGCTTGGGATTGAAAAGCGCTCATTGGCCTGGTCCGGTATGTAAAGGATAATGTCCCGACATGAATAACAGATTCATTTTTTAAACAATGCTGTCATGTTTGTCCAATTGGATAAAAAAGTCAAGCGCGTGATGATTTCTTTTCGTGGGTCCTTTTCATCGAGGCACGATATCGTTTTTATAATATTTTAATGAGGTCAGCAGCAGCGTTGCGCACAGATTGAATGCGATAAAGATCAGATAGGCGGCGTCATAAGAACCGGTCCGGTCAAAGCTTTTGCCGGCAATAAGGTATCCGAACAATTGCAGCATTAAAAAAAGAGAGGTATACCGCAATACTCCGGCGAAATTTTTGCGGCCGTAGATGTCCGCCACGATGACCGGATAAATCGACATGATACCGCCCATGGAAAATCCGAAAATCGGAATAAACAGCAGCATGGCAATGGTGGAGCCGCCTAAAAGGCCAAGGCTCAGTCCGGCGATATTGGCGAGGGCCATGGCTGCAGCCACGCGCCGGGTATCGAATCGATCACATAAAGAGCCCCAGGCATACTTGCCGGCGGCACCGGCAAGGGCGGCGCCTCCCATCATCAGCATGGCCGTCAGATCGCTGAATCCAATGGCGGAAAACCGGGGTTTGAGCTGGGACATCACCCCCACCGCGCCGTTCATCATCAGCGCAAACGCAATGCCGAGCTTCCAGAAGGTTCCGTGTTGAACCAGTTGACGGATATCCCATTTTGCTTCTTGGTCCCGGCTGGAAAATAAAGGAGTCTTGTCATATCCGGGCCGCAAAGAAGAAACAGGAAAGTGCACATCCTCTCCATCAGGTCCAAGGCCCATATTTTCCGGCCATTCCTGTACAACCAGCCAGGCAGCGGGGCCGAATAATATCATGATCGCGCCGATACACAGCGTCGCGCCGGAAAGCCCGGTATGCCGGGTCAGGATCAGGACCGACAGCGGAAGTAAAGCCCCGGATAACGACATTCCTGCGGTGGCAATGCCCATGGCTCTGCCACGTTTACGGACAAACCAGTTGTTCACGGCGGTTCCGGCGACAATACCGCCCAGGGCGCCGTTTCCCGTAAAGAGCAGGGCATAAACCAGGTAAAACTGCCATAAATGGGGAACCCGGGGGATGAGAATAAAGGCGATACCCCCGATGACGGCGCCGAACAGCATCAATCGTTTCACCCCGATGCGGATCAACAGGGTACCGTAGACGTATTGACTGAGAAAACCGAAAATCGTTCCGACCGCCATGGCCATATTCAGATCGGTGCGGTTCCAGCCGCGAAGAGCGCACAGCGGCTCCAAAAGGGCGTTGAAGGCGTAAAAACCCGTACCCGTCGCAAGAAAATTGGCTGCAAAAGCAATTCCGGCGATATACCAGCCATAAAAAATCCGGGGTCGGGGTGTCAGTGAAGGCATGGCGATCATCTATACTTGATAATGGAACGGTTGCAGAGGCGCCTCTGTTGAAACAAATACTTTCGATAACCGGTCATGGTCGGCGGCTGGTTCTCATGCGCATAATAAAATGTGAAAAGCGTTTGAATGTCGCTACCACATGGGATATGAAAATGCAATTACAGGATAAATCGTTGCGGAGAAAGGTGGAGAAATCAAAATGATGGAGTTGATCTGCCGGTCCCGGTTGCGGGACTATCTTTTTTACATGGTCGCCGCTGCCGGCGCATGGTGCGTGCTGTCCTCCTGTGCCTGCGTTCAGCCGTCATTTGACGAAGATGCCTGGAGAAACCAGGTAATGGCCGCCAAAACCGAGGATTTGTATGCCCCGAATCATGACGGTCATGCGTATTTTAATCCCTGGATGCCCATGGAGAAAAAAGGTTTGGGCACGTTTCTTCGATGGCGGCTGTCGCCGGTCATGGATTATACGGATGCAGAAAAGCAGTACCTGCCGGATGTCGTCCCCAATGCCGCAGAACGGATCGTGGCGGCCGGCGACTCGGATTTTATATTCTGGGTGGGACATGGTACGTTTTTTATGCGTCTTAACGGCCGGTACTGGCTCACGGACCCCATGTTTTCAGAACGCGCCCTGCTGCCCCGGCGGCAAACACCCCCTGGAATAAGCATAGATGACCTTTTATCCATTGCCGAGCGGATCAATTGCGTCATCAGTCATAATCACTACGATCATCTGGATAAAAACAGCATCGCGGCGCTTCCCGACGATACCCGTTTTTTCGTACCACTGGGCATGAAGGATTTTATCGTGGATCTGGGGAAAACCAGTGTGGTTGAAATGAACTGGTGGGAGTCTGTTGCGCTGGAAGACGGCACTTCTCTGGTCTGCACGCCCAATCAGCACTGGTCCAGAAGAATCGGGCAGGGATTCAATGCCGTGTTGTGGGCCAGTTTTCTGATTATGGCGCCGGATACATCGATTTATTTTGACGGCGACGGCGGCTATTTCATCGGGTACCGGGAAATCGGGCGGCGATACCCCGGCATCGACTATGCGCTGATTCCCACCACCGCCTATCATCCACGCTGGTTTATGCACTATGCGCACATGAATGTGGACGAAGCCATTATGGCGTTTAAGGATCTGGGGGCGTCGGTTTTTATTCCAACCCAATGGGGCGTGTTCAAGCTGGGCGACAATCCTCCCGGGTATCCCGCCCTTGACCTGCAAGAGACCATTGCGGAAAAAAATTTAGATTCCGATCATTTTCTGATATTAGATATCGGCGGTCTTCATATCATCGATAAATGAAAATAAATCCATCGGAAACGGCCGGACACGGCAAAGCAGCGTCTTTATAGCTTCGCAAGTTTCCTGCGAATTCATGGCGAGGAAGACGCACGATTCAAAACATTTGCAAAACAACACCCGGAGGAATCTATGACGGAAATCTACAATATCGACAATCCGGTGCTCCGGATTTCAAATGAACATAAGATCATCAGCGATTATTCGGCCCGTTTTTCAAAAAACCGCGCCCATCCGGACCCGGCTTTTGAAAAAGACCTTCCAATTTTTTTGAATTTTTTAAAAAAAGATTTAAAGCAGCATTTCAGGGTGGAAGAACTGGTTTTTTTTCCGGCTGCGGTAAACGGCGATCCGTCTTATGCCACCTGCCTGATGGTGCTCAATCTCACCAGAGAGCACGGAATTCTGGAAACCCGGCTCAAGGCCATCCAGTCGGTGGAAAGACGCCTGGATACGACGGGGGGCCGGGAAACGCTGTTGGAAAAACTGGGAGATTTTTTTGATGATCTTAAAGATCACGCCCGCCGGGAAATCACCGAGCTGTTTCCACTGATCCATGCCAACCGACAATCCACCGCCCTGCTGAAACAATATGCGGAGGAAATCAAATCCCAAAAAGAAAAGGAGTAGCCAGATGGATACACTGGAGCAGATGATCGAATCGCTGGCAAAAGAAATTAAAAAAAATATCAAGTCGCTGTCGGGCATCAAAAATATTGAACAGCGAAAAACCCAGGCTGAAATCATCAAACTGCTGTGCGAATCCATGGGCGTGTTTTTTTCAGCGATCGCCGCTGTCCGGCCGGAATATGACGATGAATATGAGGATGAATTTTTCGAAGCGGATTATTACGATGACGATGACGAATATGATGATTATGATGAGGACCGGCTTGAAGAGGATATGAAAAAGGTCACGCCGCTGAAAAAAAAGAAAAAAGACAGGAAAAATGATTCGGACGATATCCCGTTTTAAGTCCTGATATATCCCAACGCCGGCAGCGTGGTATTTTTCCTATCTTTTTGCGGACGCCACCGATCAATGCCCGGGACCGCAAGGTGGGAATGCGAACATGTCAATCGACCAGTGGACGATTTTTATTATTTTACTGGCGACCCTCTGCCTTTTTGTCTGGGGACGATGGCGTTATGATCTGGTCTCGCTGGCGGCTCTGTTTTCCGTGTTTGCCGCTGGCCTGATCCCGGCGGATCAGGTATTTATCGGTTTCGGACATCCGGCGGTTATTACCGTCGCTGCGGTTCTGATTCTCAGCCGCGGTCTTTTAAACGCCGGCGTGGTGGACAGCCTGTCGCGTCTGCTGTCCCGGATGGGTTCCCGCCCTGCGGTTCAGGTGGCCACGCTAACGTTTGCCGTGACCTTTTGCTCCGGATTCATGAACAATGTGGGCGCCCTGGCGCTTCTTATGCCTGTGGCCATCTGGATGGCAAGAAAAAGCGGCCGCTCTCCTTCCTATCTGCTCATGCCTCTTGCGTTCGGGTCGTTGATGGGCGGTTTGATCACCCTGATCGGCACGCCGCCGAATATCATCATTGCCGCGATCCGAGCGGAGACCGGCAAGACGCCTTTCGGCATGTTTGATTTTACGCCCGTAGGTCTTGGGGTGGCGGTTGGCGGTTTGATTTTCCTTACGCTGATGTGGCGGCTTACCCCCAGGAGAGAAGGGCCGGAAGCGCCGGAGGAATTGTTTCAGATCGAAGATTATGTCAGTGAAGTTAACATTCCCGAAGGCGCCAAGGTCGCTGGTCGTTCCATTTATGAGCTGACTGCCATGATGGGCAAGGACAGAGATGTCACGGTGGTGGCTCTGGTGCGGGGAGATCAGCATATCCCGGCGCCTTCCTGGTACCAGACCATTGAGGCCGGCGACATTCTGCTGGTGGAAGCCACTTCCGATGACCTCAAGTATCTGTTGGATGATCTGGGTCTTCAGCTTGCCGAATGCAAAGGGGACTGCCGCGCGATTCTGGGAGCAAAAGATGTCCAGATGACCGAAGCCATCGTCTCTCCGGGATCAAAAATGGTCGGTAAAACCGTCGTTGACCTGGATCTCAGGCATCATTACGGCATTAATCTGCTGGCCGCCGCCCGTCAGGGCCAGCGCATCAAGACCCGGTTGAACAAAATCCGGTTTGTTGTGGGCGATATTTTATTGCTTCAGGGCACCCAGGAGAATCTGCAAACCGCTCTTAAAATCCTTGACTGTCTTCCTCTGGCGGAACGGGGGCTCAGTCTTGACAAGCCCCGTAAAATTATCCCGGCCGTGGCTATTTTTGTCGGCGCCATGGCATTGGCCGCGGCCAATATCTTGCCGGTTCACGTATCGTTTATGGCGGCGGTGGTGGTCATGGTACTGGCCGGGCTGGTCTCTTTGGATGAAATGTATAACAGTATCGACTGGCCCATCATCGTTTTGCTGGGCGCCATGTTTCCCCTGGGTCACGCCCTGGAAAGCACCGGCGGGGCTGAACTGATCGCCGGCAAAATTCTGCTGCTATCCGATTATTTCCCGCCGGTGATCATTCTTGCCGTCCTGATGGCCGGCGCGATGCTGCTGTCCAACGTGGTCAACAACGCGGCGGCAGCGGTGTTGATGGCGCCCATTGCCATCAGTCTGGCCCATAACATGACGATGTCTGTGGATCCGTTTCTTATGGCCGTGGCGATCGGCGCTTCCTGTGCGTTTTTGACTCCCGTGGGGCATCAATCCAATATGCTGGTCATGGCCCCCGGGGGATATCGTTTCGGCGACTACTGGCGTTTAGGACTGCCTCTTTCTTTATTGACCATATTTCTGGCAGTGCCGCTTATCCCCTTTTTCTGGCCGTTTGTCGCAGGAGGTCCCTGACGGTTTTCCCGATCAGCGCAATATTCGGTATGACGGATTGGTGTTTTTTCATTTGCAACCATAACGATTTTGGTTAATATCACCGTCCATACGTCATATGACATAGAGTTATCACATAAAGGAGGCTTAATGTACGGTTTTGAAAATATTGCCGCTCATAATGGATGGGCAATGGCTGCCGTAGGGATCAGTATTGTTTTTGCCGGTTTAATATTACTGTCCTTTGTTATCTCTCAGCTTCACCGCATCCTGGATATATTCGAAAAGTGGCATCCGTCCGCCCGGAAAAACAAAAACCGGAAGCAGAAGAAACCATTACCGGAAAATCAATTGAAACTGCCTTCAACCGATACCGCCGATGACGCAACCGGGAAAAAGAATCACGACGAACTTATCCGAAATTATAAAATGATTACTCATCGTCTCGGCGAACCCTTTTCCCTGCCCAAATTACTGGATCTGGCCGAAAAACACGGTTTGGCAAAACCGTATTCCACCGTGAATACGCTCATTATGTCCGGAATCATCGTTGCCGACGGCAATGGTTTTTTTATCTGGAAAAACTGAGCGGTCATCAGGCGGATTCGTGTACCCCACTCCAAGAAACCATCGGCATCAACACTAGGGAGTAATAGAAATCAATGGATCTCTTGATGCAATTTCTGACAAACACGGGTTTTTATCTGGCGGATTATCGTCATGTCATCATGTTTATGGTCGGTGCTGTTTTTATTTATCTCGGCACCGCCAAAAATTACGAGCCGCTGCTGCTCATCCCCATCGGATTTGGCATTCTTGTAGGAAATGTGCCTTTTTTTAAAGGATTGGGCCTTGGTATCTATGAAGATAACAGCGTATTGCATTATCTTTATTTTGGCGTGACCAGCGGATGTTATCCTTCGATTGTATTTCTCGGCCTGGGCGCGATGACCGATTTCTCGCCACTGCTTGCCCGGCCAAAATTGATGCTCCTGGGCGCCGCCGCTCAAGTCGGCATTTTCTTTACCCTGATCAGCGCGCTGGCGTTGGATTTCCTGCCCAGAGAAGCCGCTTCCATCGCTATTATCGGCGGCGCCGACGGCCCTACATCCATTTTTTTAACCGCGAAACTGGCCCCCCATCTCATCGGACCGGTTGCGATTGCCGCTTATTCCTATATGGCGCTGATCCCGGTGATCCAGCCGCCCATCATGAGGCTGCTCACCACGCGAAAAGAGCGCCTGATCCGTATGCGGGAGTTACGACTGGTGTCCCGGAGAGAACTGATGATTTTTCCTTGTGTCGGGGTTTTTCTCTGCTGTTTCCTGGCGCCGGCATCCATACCGCTGCTGGGGATGTTTTTTTTCGGTAACTTTTTAAAGGAATGCGGAGCCGCTGAACGGCTGGCCAAAACGGCGCGGACGGCGATTATTGACACGGCGACGATTTTTCTGGGCTTTACCGTGGGAGCGAGCACCCAGGGAGATGTATTTTTGACCGCCAAATCGGTTGGGATATTCTGTCTGGGAGCCATTGCCTTCAGCATTGCCACGGCATCTGGAATTCTTTTCGCCAAAATCATGAACGTGTTTCTCCGGGAAAAAATCAATCCACTTTTGGGGGCCTCGGGGGTGTCGGCCGTGCCCGGTTCCGCCCGAGAGGTGCATTTGATGGGGCAGAAAGAAGATCCCTCCAATTATCTGTTGATGGATGCCATGGCCTGCAACTCATCCGGGGTTATCGGTTCGGCCATTGCCGCCGGCGTATTATGGAGTTTTATGGTATAAAACAAGCGGCTGCGACCATTGAGCCGTCCCGCCTCCAGCTGGATCTGATGTAGCGCTGCTGCTTAACCTGAACAACTGGCAGCAGCGAAAATTGTAGATTGTTTACACACTCATGCGATGAATCACGGGCGAAACGGCACGGGTTTCGTTTCGGGCCAGATCCACCAGATGCTGGTGGTGGGTGAAAAAGATGACCTGGGTTTTTTTTGAAAGTTCGGCCAGGACGTTGAGGGTGGCGGACGCCCGCTGGTCGTCGAAGCGCAGCAGGATGTCATCTGCCACAAAGGGCAGGGGGGCGCTGTTTTCCAGGTATTGTTCCAGCCCGGCCAGGCGAAGGGCCAGGTAAAGCTGGTCCGCCGATCCGTCGCTCATGCCTTCCACCCGGACCTGTTCCCCGGTGTCCGGCCGGATTCCCACCAGGACCGGATCACCCTTTTCATCGTATTCGGCCCGGATGCCGGAAAATGATCCCAAAGTCATTTTCCCAAACAGCTCGCTTGCCCGCAGAATCATCGGACCCTGATATTTTTCCCGGTATTGTTCAATGGTGCGCGAAAGTATGGATGATGCGATTTTCAGACGGCAGTATTGGGCCACCTCCGCATCAATGGAAGCCAGAACAGCCTCGGCATCTTCGGCATACCCGGCAGCCGCGGCCCTGCCGTCCATGTTTTCCCGTTCTTTTTTCAAGACCCCCGCGTTCTGATTCAGGGCGGCGGATTCCTGCTCAAGGGCGCTGATTTCCGCATCCATGCGTTCCATGTCCGGACCGATGCCATCGGCATCCATGCCGCCGGCCTCGGCGATAAAAGCATCCACCGTGGCCCCGGCGCTTAAATTCCGAAGGTCTTTTTCCATTTTTTCGTTTTCGTCGGAGAGTTGTTTTTTCAGCCGTGCCTGCTGTTCAATCTCTGCGAGTTTTTCCGGCTCGTCGCACAGGGCTTCCCGGCAGAGGGAGGCGAGCCGGATGTTGTTTTCAGCGATCTGTTTTTCCGCGTCCGCTTGATCCCGGCGGGCCTTGTTAAGCTGGTCCAGCAGGTTTTTGCGAAGGGTTGCGGCTTCCCGGGCTGACGCCAGCCGATCGTTTAGGGATTCAGCCACGATATCCGGATGTTGAGCGTCCAGTTCCGGCGCGAGCAGGGCTTTGAGGTCATTGACCCTTTTAATAAAAACCGCGCAGTCCCGGTCAATGCCGTCAATCCGTTTTCTTAATATGTCGGCATCGTTGATCCATTTTCTGGCCTCCCGGATGGCGTCAATTAAAGATTGGGCGGCACCGGGATTCGTATCCGGCTTTAAGGAAAGGGCCGCGACGGCGGCGTTCCATTTTTTATTCCATGTGGCCAGTTCCTGCTCCAAGCGCTCCTTTGCGGACGTTAAGCCTGTTGATTCGTCTTCCAGAGCCGCCAATTCTTTCCGGACGGCGGCGTCTTCAGCGGTGGTCTTTTCCCCATCTATGATGCAGGCCCTTGCTGCCGCAGATAGTTCTTCCAGAGGCCGCGTCGGTTCAATAGCCTTCCGGTACCTGGAGATGGCCTGGGTCAGAAGATTTTTTAAGGATTCAAGTTCGTCCGCCATGAGGTCCCCGGCTGACCGGGCGGCGCGTAAATCCGCGTATCGTGCGATGCTGGTCTGCATGTCGGCCAGCCATGCGCGCATTTCCAGGGGAGATAAAGGAATTATATCCACCGGTTCCCACAGGCCTGCCCATTGCGCGCCAAGTGCGTCATATCGGACGATTGCCGCATCCAGGTCCGTATCAGTAGCATCTTTTAATTCTTGTTTGTTCGCTTTTTCCGCCTGGCGCAGGGCTTTTCGGCTGACCTGGGCTGCTTCCCGCCGGAGCCGGTCGGCGATAAGGTCGGCGTGACGCATGCTTTGCTCAAAAGCATCGGCCGGTCCGGCGGTATTCGGGAATCGGGTCGTAAACTCCAGATGTTCAGCGGGATCAGGCGCATGACCGGTTAACTGTCGTGAAATAAGACGCCACCCCTCGTCCCGCAGGCTTCGGGCCGCATCCAGATCGGATTCGGTGGGAACCTCCTGGGCCAGATCCATGCCGGTAAGTTCAATGTCGATATGGATCAGGTCAGCTTCCATGGCCGCCTTATCGGTTTTCAGCCGGTCGATTTCCCGCGCTGCGTCTGAAAATTTTTGCACAAAATAATCGATGCTTTCCATGGACGGAAAAGGCAGGCTGTCCAATACGGCCATATCGCCGGACCAGAGGGTCTGGCGGTTGAGACGGTTTTGGAGCTGGGTCTCCATCTCTGAAGCGGCCCGGCGGTTTTCAGCGAGCTTTTTTTCAATGGGGCCGGCTTGCTGGGCGGATTCCAAGGCCGCCCTGAGATGGGTCATATCCGTGGGAAGCGGGAGCGCTTTTTCCTGCTTTGCCAGAGATGCCATGCGGGCGCGGATTTTACCGAGTTGATCCTGGTTTGCCTCCAGACGCGCGGTCAAGCGTTCGTATTGTTTTGCGAGATCCTGAATTTCGTTGATGATTCCGGGCGGCAGTTTCAGATGGCTGGATTTATCTTCGGCATAATCAATGCCGATTTCCATAAGCTGGTCGGCGGCCTGCTTCTGCAACAGCCGCATCCGTGCCTCCAGGCCCGGCCGGTCCTGCCGGGCCTTTCGATAACTGCCCAGATCCTGCTGGATGGCTGAAACAGACGGTCCATGCTCCAGCAGCGTTTCGGGTACGGTCAGGGTCGCCAGCTGCGCATTTATCCTTTCAGTGTCGGCCACGGAACGGGCCTTATTGTTTCGCGCCATGGCCAAATCATGTTCAACGTCGATACGCTGCCGGCCGAAATCATCGGCAAGTTCGGGCGCTCCCCGGCAATCCGCCAAGGCCTGGTCGATTTCTTTTTTCCGGGCCATCAGGGGCAGGGCATGGCGGATGCGCTCCAGTCTGGCCCGCTGTTGTTTCAGGACCGGAAGCCGGCTGCCGATGGTTTCAAGCTGTTTTTGGGTTTCATGCAGCGCGGTTTCGCGGTCTTTCCATTCCCTGGCATGCAGCAGGGCGTCCTTTCGGTTTTTCAGGGTTTCCTGCAACTGGGATAAGAGGACGTTGATTTTTGGTTTCTGGGCCGCGGGTTTAAACAGGTCTTCGCAGGAAAGGGTTAACTCCTGCTGCACCGTCTGGAGCCGGATCAGACCGGCGCCCGCGGAAAAGAGCGCCTGGCCCACCTTGCCGCCGCCGGAGATGATTTCCTGTCCTCCCCGGACAAGATCGTCATGGCCGATGGCAAACATCTGTTCAAACAGATCCTGGCCGATATTGCCCGTAAACGGCGTCAGAGCGTCTTCGGCCAGCACGGTCCTGTCGTCTTCGGCCCGAAGGGTTTTATTCTGGCCTTTGCGCCGGATAAAAGCGATTTCCTGCCCTCCGGTTCCGGCCAGGCGCGCGCCGATGCGAAGGGCCGTATGCGGATGCCGAAAATTATCGGCTGTGCGGACCGGAATGCCGAAGAGCATATTGCGTAAAGCCCTTAATGCCGAGCTTTTACCCGCTTCATTGGGCCCGAAAAGAATATGGAAATCCGAGGCGCCCCCGGACAGGTCAAAGGCCGCGTCCTGGAACGGCCCGAAGGTGATCAGTTTTAATTCCAGGATCTTCATATTCCGTCTCCGGCCCGCATGAGACGGCGGACCAGCAGGTCATGGGACTGGTCGATGATCCGACGCATCTGGTCCGCGTCATCGGGTTGGAGCGCTTCCATGTCCTGCCGGTATTCGGCCGGGAGTTTGCGAAACAGCGGACCCAGTTCTCCTGCTACGTCTTTAAGTATCCGGGGATCATTTTTTACGGCGGTCGTCAAGGCTTCCAATTCCCGCAGCGGACCGGGATCAGTGCTTTTTTGACCGGGCGGCTGCACGGGTTCGGTTTCAATCCTGATTTTTTCGATCCAGACGCGCTCGCCGAACGCGGAAATCGCCGATGCCCGCACGGCCTGGCGCCAGTATTCCGGGTCTCCGGCAATACGGGCATGAAAGGCGGTTTTTCCCGTAAACGCGGCGCGCACAATGAGCGGTATGGGATCATTTTCCATAACAAGGGTTTCAAGCCGGGCGTTTAGAATATCTAGGGCTTCTTCCGGCCCGGCTGCTCCGGTCAAATCCAGATGGATGCTTTCCCAGCGGATCACGTCAAGGGGATGAAACACGGTGTCCGGCGGCAGACCTTCCCGGACCGTGACCAGCGCGCACCCTTTGGGGCCGGTTTCTCTGATATGGCGGCCCTGAATGCAACCGGGAAAAACAACCAGCGGCTCATGACCGGCGATTTCAAACCCGTGGACATGCCCCAGGGCCCAGTAATCATATCCCCGTGCCGCCAGGTCTGAAAGGGTGCAGGGCGCGTAAGGCTCATGTCCCGGCCGGCCGGTGAGGCTGGTATGGAGCAGACCGATATTGACATAGCCTGATACGGGACCGGGATAGGAAAGGGCCAGATTTTCCGTGACGGAGGCTGCGGCGTAACTCCGGCCGTGAACAGCCGTCTGGAGGCTCTCGATGGCGACGGTCTCGGACTTTCGGGAAGAAAACAGATGGACGTTGTCGGGATAGGGAAGATGCCGGGTCATCTGGCCGGCTGCGTCATGATTCCCGGCGATGATGAATACCCGTATTCCCGCGTCCCGAAGCCGCCTGACCTGGCTGATAAAATAAAGGCCGGTATGATAATCCTTCCAGTCGCCGTCGAACAGGTCCCCGGCAATGAGCACAAAATCCACGGATTCCGTCAGCGCCAGATCCATGAGGTTTTCAAAGGCCCGTCGGGATGCCTGCCGGATTTCGGCCACAGGGGCTCCTTCGTAGGCTTCCAGCCGGTGAAGAGGGCTGTCCAGATGAATGTCGGCGGTATGGATGAATCGGAGCATGAAGATCCTTTTGTCTTTGTTTTAACAAGATCGGATTTTCGGGGTCAAGGGCTTTTATGTCTTATGTTGATATCGTGTGATTCCAGCTTTACATGGAACCGGTTTTTGATTAGACTGTTATGACGTTCACCAGTGCAGTAATGGCAATCTTGAGTAAAGGAGACGGAAACGTTTGTATAGGGAAAAATCCGCAAAACTTGGATTTTATAATTTTCAACTCTTTGACGGCATATCCGATCACCTGCGCGCCGGAGCGGCAATCCGCGTAATCAACGGGATTATCGCCGGGATCGATGAGCCCGATGATCATGAACATCATCCGGGATATCAATGGATCGATCTGAAAGGCCGCACCCTGATGCCGGGTCTTATCGACGCCCATGTGCATATCACCGTGCCCTTTGTTTTCAAGGTCAACTTTGACGCCATCCGCCAGATGAACCGGCAGCTCGAGAAAAATTTTTATAACTGCGTCAAATACGGGGTAACGACGGTTCGGGATATGGGCGCGTTTCCCGCCAAAATTCAGCGCTGGCGCAAAAAAATCAACGCCGGCAGGGCCGTCGGCCCTCGCATTATCACGGCCAATTCCTTTATTACCAGCAAAAACGGAGTGCCGGAAATGGCCCCACGGCTGAATTTCGTGGAAGCCCTGATCGCTGGCGGGCAGTTTGTAGAGCGGGTGGAGACGCCGGCGGACGCGGCCCGGGTGGCCAATCGGCTCATTGATGAAGGCGCGGATTGGGTGAAAACCCAGTACTCCGAACGATCGTTTTTATTTCACGGAAAACTGAATAACCTTTCCGATGACTGTTATATGGCTCTTCGGCGTGTCGCGGACCGGCGAAATGTCCGTCTGGCCTTGCACCAGATGGAGAGCGCCGGCTTTCGAAAAGGCGTCCGCATCGGCGCGGACAGCCTGGAACACACACCCGTTGATCCCCTGTCTTCTGAGGATATCGCCCATTTTGTCACCGAAGAGATGGCGATCGTTCCCACCTTGAAAGTGTTTGGAGATGTTTTTGAAATTGCGCAGATGCGCCAATGGCTCCAGGAAAAAGGAAAATCCGATTTCATGCCCGAACCTCTTCGCCAGTCCATCCTTGATGTGGAAAAGTTGAGCCAAAAACCCTATCCGCCGGACGACTACACGGATAAATTCTACATGGATGTAGATTTTTTCAAACGCGGGTATTCGTCGGCGCTGAAAAATATCGAAAAAATAAAGGCTCAGGGCGGCAGAATCGGTGTGGGAACGGATGTCTGCGGCACGGGCTTGAGTTATTTCGGTCATTATTACAAGGAACTTGCCCATTTGATGAAAACGGGATTTTCGGCAGCCGAGGCCCTCAAGGCCGCCACGGCGGTAAATGCCGATATCATTGGAATGGCCGATCGCATCGGCACGGTGGAAACTCACAAGCAAGCCGATTTCACGGTGATTGACGGCAATCCTCTGGAAGATATCACGACGGTTGGCAATGTGCGATGCGTGGTCAAGGCCGGCGAAATCATTTATCATGAGGAGGAAAAAGCATGCTGAAAACTCCTGTAACGGAAAAACTGGGAATCGAATATCCTCTTATCGGCGGGGCCATGATGTGGATTTCAACGGCCGATTTTGTGGCGGCCATGTCCGAGGCCGGCGGTATGGGGATCATTGCCTCGGCCAACTACAAGTCAAAAGAATCCTTTGCCGAGGCTGTCGGCAGGATAACGTCCCTGACCTCCAAACCGTTTGCCGTAAACATCAACCTGTTTCCGGCCATGACCCAGATCGACAACAATGACTATATCGACGTAATGGCCGATTACGGGCTCAGCATTGTGGAAACCTCCGGGCATCATGCACCCGAGGAGCTGGTGGGGCGGTTCAAGGACCTGGGCATGACCTGGATCCATAAATGCGTCGGCGTTCGTTATGCCTTGAAGGTGCAGGAAATGGGCGCGGATATGGTCACGGTCGTCGGATACGAGAACGGCGGGGCCACCGGCCGGCTTGACATCGGCACCCTGGTGCTGGTTCCGGTGGTGGTCGATGCCGTCAAGGTCCCGGTGATCGGCGGCGGCGGCGTCACCGACGGTCGTGGGCTTGCCGCTGTTCTGGCCCTGGGGGCCGGAGCCGTCATTGTGGGGACGCGACTGTTGATGACCCGGGAAGCGCCCGTTCATGACAACGTCAAGCAGGCCCTTGTCAATGCTTCGGAACTCGATACCATGCTGGTCATGCGTTCGCTCAACGCCACCCACCGGGTCATGGCGAATGAGGCGGCCCGCCAGTGCCTTGAGCTGGAAGCCGCAAAGGCGGATTTTGGCGAACTCTATGAGGTGATCAAGGGCGAAAACGCCAGGAAGATGTTTGACGAGGGTGATATCGACGCCGGCATTCTGGCCTGTGGTCAAGGGGTGGGACTGGCCCATGATATTCCCACTGTAAAAGAACTGTTCGACCGCATGGTGGTCCAGGCCTTAGAGGCCATTTCCCGTCTGGCGGGGTGACGTCCGGGATCTGCCGGCCGAACTCGGTTACGACAATGTGTTCGTCGTCGGCGACGGCTATCAGAGACAGCCTGAACATGCGCCCTTTGCCGCTATCATGGTCATGTGTTCTCCCAGGAACATTCTCCCACCCCTTCAGGACCAGCTTGCCGAAGTTGTGGGGATCATCCAAAAATCCATATTGCCAGTGTGTTTGTCCCCATGATCGACGATGAAGGACGGACTTATTGATTCCTTAGAGCAAAGGATCTTTATGAAAAAAACGGTAAAACCCGAGCACAAAGATTTGCAGGGTGCGCTCCGGGAGCTGGAGAAGAAGCAGGCCGCCCTGGAAAAACAAAACGCAAAGCTGCGCAAGGCCGTTGCCGATTTGCAGGAAAATGAAATTCAGACCTACTGGGTTATCCAGGGGTCGCCGATTCCCACCTTTGTCATCGGCAGGGACCACAAGGTGATTCACTGGAACAAAACCCTGGAAAAGCTCAGCGGCATCAGCGCCGGAGACGTAATGGGCACCCGTCAGCATTGGCGGGCTTTTTATGACCGAGAACGCCCCTGTCTGGCGGACCTGCTGCTCCTTCAAGACCATGAATCGATATCGCGCTGGTATGCCGGCCGGTATATTCCATCCGTGCTTATTCCCAATGCATTTGAGGCCATTGATTTTTTCCCGGCATTGCGAGCAAGCGGAAAATGGCTGCATTTTACCGCGGCACTGATACCGGATTCCCGGGAAAATATCATGGGCGCCGTAGAAACCCTTGAAAATGTCACGGCCCACAAGCAGGCCGAATTTTCTCTGCGGGAAAGCGAACAAAGGTATCGCGAGATTTTCAACGCAACATCCGAAGCTATATTTATCGGCGACGCGCGAACCGGTCATATCCTGGAAGTGAATGCGGCCATGCTGTCCCTTTACGGGTATGCTTCAAAAGAAGAAGCATTGGCTTCAGATCTCCGTGATTTAAGCGCTCAACAGCCGCCATATGCGGAAAACGAAGGCCGGAATCGGCTGCAGGCGGCTCTGGACGGCGAACCCCAGCAGTTTGAATGGCTGGCAGGAAAAAAGACGGGACCCTGTTCCCCGTGGAGATTACCCTCCGTCGCTCCCATATCGGCGGTTATGACCGGGTGATTGCCGTGGTCCGCACGATTGCAAATACGCCAGCGGCCTGATCCTGACCCGAACCCTCACACCGGGCAAGATCCAGCAGATTGCCACCGAACCGCTGCCCCTGCATTTGTTCAATCTGGGGCAGGACCAACCGTCAACAATGCCGGAGGATTTGGGTTTTCCGGCGGGGAGAAAAGGGCGGAGCAATAAAAGGAGCAATAAAACAGGAAAAGCATATGACGTCTGAGCGCCAAAAGCATTGCGCCGCATCCCAGGTGGTTCTGGATGAGATCATCCTGGCCATGGACCGCATTTACGGACTGGATATCTCCGGCTACGAACCGTCGTTTCTGGGAAGGACCCTTGAGAGACGGTTGCAGGCCGCCGGGTGTGTCTCCGTGGAGAACTACCTGGCAGAGCGTCTGGTCAAGGACCGGGTGGAGGCCGAAGCCTTTCACCGCGCGTTGCGCGTGGGCTACAGCGGGTTTTTCCGTGATCCCCTGACCTTTGCCCTGCTCGAAACCCAGGTACTGCCGGATCTTGTGGAAAAAGGACGAAAAACCGGCCGCGGCGGATTGCGGGTCTGGTCCGCGGGGTGCGCCGCCGGGCAGGAAGCCTGGTCGGCGGCCATCCTGCTGGAACAACTGGCCCCATCGCCGGACCGGCGCCCGGCCTGGCGCGTTTTCGGCACCGATCTTTACGAACCGGATCTGGCCCTGGCCCGGGCCGGGGTCTATTCCGCCGCCGAGCTCGGCAACGTCCGCCTGCGCCACCTTGACGCCTGTTTTACCCGGCAGGGCCATGGCTTTGCTGTGGCGGCGCGCCTTCGGGAGCGCGTTGAGTTTTCCGTGTACGACCTGCTCGATGCAGCCAGCTCATGTCCGCCCACAAGTATTTTCGGGGATTTTGATCTGGTGTTATGCTGCAATGTTCTGATATACTACCGGCCCGCGCAGCAGGCCCGGATTCTCGACAAACTTCTGGGATGCATGGCCCCGGGAGGATATCTGGTCACCGGCGAGACGGAGCGGCGGATTGCCGGAAACACGGGAAGCATCCGCGAAGCAATATCGTATGCGCCCATTTTTCAGTTAAACAAGAGGTAAATCATGAAGATCCAAAACATGAAGATCAGCACCCGGTTGTATCTGGCACTGGGTTTGATCCTGGTGCTGGTCATGATCCTGGGGGCTCAGGCATGGCGCCAGACGCGACTGCTCTCATCCCAGGCCCGGTTCATTTATGAGTATCCGCTCCAGGCCCGGCGGGCCGTCAGTACGCTTTCGGCAAATATATTATCCATCCACTGGGCCATCGATGAATTGTTTTCCCGGGATAAAATATCACGAAAAGAGAAGCTGTTGGAATTCATTGAAACCCACGAATCACAAGCCCAAAGGCAATTTGATATTCTTCATGACCGGTATCTTGGCGACCCGAAAGATATCGATGAAATAGCAGCGGCGTTCAACCATTGCCGGACGAACCGTGAACACGTGCTTCAGCTTATTGCAGCCGGAGATTTAAAACGGGCCAAAGCCATTAATATTCATTCGGAGTCCGGGCCGGATACCCGCCATCTGAAGGAAATGAGGACCCTGTTGGAAGTTGCTGAAGATGTTTCCAACAAGGAGGCGGATCTGTACTATGAGCGGATGGCGATAATCCAGCGGAACCTGAAGCTTGAACTATCGGTGATTTTTCTGTTGATCGGGTTGCTTGGGCCGGGGCTGGCCTGGTTTCTGATGAGAAGCATCAGAAAACCGCTCCAGCGCCTCGCCGATGCCGCCAACCGGTTCCGGCGGGGAGACATCGAAGTCCGCAGCGGGATTGTTTCCTCCAACGAATTCGGGCCGCTGGCCGCGGCATTTGACGCCATGGCGGAAACCATCCAGATGGAGATGAAGCTCAATGAGCAATCAACGCTAATGACCGGCGTCATGCTCAAGGAAATGGAAGCCGGAATCTTCTGCCGGGAACTGCTCACCGCCCTGGTGCGTCACACCGGCTCCCAGATGGGGGCTGTTTACCTGCTGAATTCCGAGCAAACCGCGTTCGAGCATTTCGAATCCATCGGTCTTGGCGCCGGAGGCCGGGCCGCGTTTTCCGCCGAGGCGCGCGAAGGCGAATTCGGCACGGCTCTGGCTACCGGGCAGATTCAACATATCACCGCCATTCCCGACGACACGGCCTTTTCCTTTATCACGGTGGGCGGCCGCTTCAAACCGCGGGAAATCATCACCATCCCCGTGCCCGGGGAGAGCGCGACCATGGCCATGATTTCCCTGGCCAATATTCGCTCCTACGCCGCCGATGCCGTCCGGCTGGTGAATGCCATCTGGCCCGTCATCACGGCCCGGCTCAACGGCGTGCTGCTGTTCCGGCAGATCCAGGACCTGGCCGGGCGCCTGGAGGCGCAAAACATGGAACTGGAGGCACAGAAGGCCGAGCTTTCCACCCAGGCCGGCGAACTCACCGAGATGAACACCGAACTGGAGGCCCAGAGCCGGGAACTGGAGCAGGCCAATCGGCACAAGTCGGCCTTTCTGGCCAACATGAGCCACGAGCTGCGCACGCCCCTCAATTCGGTGATCGCCCTGTCCGGCGTGCTGGGTCGCCGCCTGGCCGGCCAGGTGCCCGTGGAGGAATACGGGTATATAGACATCATCGAGCGAAACGGCAGGCATCTTCTGTCCCTGATCAACGATATCCTCGACCTATCGCGCATCGAAGCCGGCCGCGAAGAGATCAATCCCGGCGCCTTTAACGTGCGAGAGCTGGTGAATGCGGTCATGGAGATGATCGGGCCCCTGGCCGTGGAAAAAGGCCTTGCCCTGGTTAACCGGGTGGGCGATGACCTGCCGCTTCTGCACAGCGATCCCCTTAAAGTACGGCATATCCTGCAGAACCTGGCGGGCAACGCGGTCAAGTTCACCAAAACCGGGTCCGTGGAAATCACGGCCCGGCAGACGGACGGGAACCTGCACATCGCGGTTTCCGACACCGGCATCGGCATTTCGGCTGAAGCGCTTCCCCATATTTTTGATGAATTTTATCAGGCGGACGCCAGCGCTTCACGGGTTTACGAGGGCACCGGTCTGGGTCTGGCCATTGCCCGCAAATACGCGCGATTGCTGGGCGGCGACATCTCCGTGGAAAGCACGCCGGGACAGGGCGCGACCTTTACCCTGCGGCTGCCGTTAGCCCTTTCGGATGCCCATGAGGGCGATAAGGAACGGTATATTGAAATTCAGCTCCCCACCGTCGCGGAATCCGGGCCGCCGGTCGTCCCGGCCGGCCGGCGTATTCTCCTGGTGGAAGATTCCGAGGCCGTCGTCATCCAGATGACGGAAATGCTCACTGAACAGGGATATAAGGTCAACACCGCGAAAAACGGGGTCGAGGCCCTGGCCGCCATCAAAAAAGAGGCGCCGGATGCCATGATCCTTGATCTGATGATGCCGGAGATGGATGGATTTGCCTTGCTCAATGCCATCCGAAGTACGAAGCAGACCGCGGCCCTGCCGGTGCTCATCCTGACGGCCCGGCAGGTGACCCGGGAGGAACTCAGTTCTCTGGAGCACAACCATATTCACCAGTTGATCCGCAAGGGCGACATCTGCCGCAACGACCTTCTGGCCGCCGTGGCCGGGATGTTCACCCCGCCGGCCCGGCCCGAGCCGGAGAAGAAGTTTCCGGTCCGCCGCCGGATGGTTTCCGGAAAACCAACGGTCCTGGTGGTGGAGGACAACCCGGACAACCTGCATACCATAAAAGCCCTGCTCCAGGATACCTGCACCGTGCACGAGGCCCGCGACGGCCGGACAGGTCTGGCCCGGGCCGGACAGCACCCGCCGGACCTGATCCTGATGGATCTGGCCCTTCCGGGCATGGACGGTTACGCGGCCCTGGACGCCATTCGGAAAGATCCGTCTTTGCGGGACATCCCGGTGGTGGCCGTCACCGCCAGCGCCATGAAGGGCGACCGCGAATCCATCCTGGCCCGGGGATTTGACGGCTATGTTTCCAAACCCATTGAAGAAGAACAGCTTAAAAAAACAATCCACGAGGTGCTTTATGGGAATAAATAACGTCATCAGGCTGTTGGCCATTGACGACAAACCGGACAACCTGACGACCCTGAGCGCGGTGGTAAAAGAGGCCCTGCCCGGAACCGTTATCCTGACGGCCGAAAACGGCCCGGACGGAATTGAACTGGCCGCCGCCGAAGACCCGGATGTGATCCTGCTCGACATCGTCATGCCCGGCATGGACGGTTTCGAGGTCTGCCGCCGGCTGAAGGCGGATGCGCGTCTCAAGGACATTCCGGTGATATTTTTGACCGCGCTCAAGACCGACGCGGCCGGCCGGGTCAAGGCCCTGGAAGCCGGGGCGGAGGGATTTCTGGCCAAGCCTCTGGAGCCGGCCGAATTGACCGCCCAGATCCGGGCCATGACCAAGGTCAAAGCGGCCAATCGGCTTCAGCAATCAGAGATGGAGCGACTGGAAGCCCTGGTGGCCGAGCGTACGAGGGAATTGAGGGAGAGCGCGGAACGATTTCAAATCGCCAAAGAGGCCAGTCTAAACGGATTTCTGACTTTCCGGGCCGAGCGGGATGATTGCGGGCGGATCGTCGACTTTGTCTTTACCGACATTAATAGAAACGCCGCGCGGATGCTTCAAATGGACCGTGAGGATTTGATCGGCAAACGGATGTGCGAAAAACTGCCGATTAACAGAACGGGCGGCTTTTTTAAAAAATACAAACACGTAGTCGAGACCGGTATTCCACTGGAGGAAGAATTTTTTCTGCCTGAAACCCATGTCCCCGCTTCATGGCACTATCATCAGGTGGTCAGGCTCGGCGATGGGATCGCCATATTTCACCGCGATATCAGCGACCGCAAGCAGGCCGAGGAAGAGCTTAAACGACGTGAACTGACGCTCAATAAAATATTCGACGTGCTTCCCATCGGGCTGTGGTTTGCCGACAAAAACGGCAAACTGATCAAGGGCAATCACGCCGGCGTGGAAATCTGGGGGGCAGAGCCCAAAGTCCCGATGGAAGAATACGGCGTGTTCAAGGCCCGTCGCCTGCCGTCGGGAGAAGAGATCGCCCCCGATGACTGGGCCCTGACCCATACCATCAAAAAGGGAGTCACCATCACGGATGAACTTCTGGAGATTGAGGCGTTTGACGGCCGGAGAAAGATCATACTCAACTATACCGCTCCAGTGATAGACGATGCCGGCGAGATGCTCGGCGCCATTGTTGTCAATAACGATATCACGTCCCGCTGGCAGGCCGAGAAAAACCTGCGCGAGAGCGAGGAAAAATACCGCCGGATTGCGGAAAATATTTCCGATGTGGTGTGGATCATGGGCCTTGACATGCGATTGTCCTATGTCAGCCCGTCGGTGGAAAAAATGGTGGGGGAATCCGTGGCCGCGCA
>CAZRES010000015.1:0-37449 GCA_964598885.1 uncultured Desulfobacteraceae bacterium
TTCTTAACGACCCTTACTCACCTTACCACTATCTAGTTTTCAAAGATCAGGGACCGCCCCATCAAAACTCGGGACGTTTTCTTTCATGGTAACCATTTTCATCAAGGTGTCAAGAAAATTCAAACGCACCCAATGAATCGTTTCCGATGCCCGATGAAAACGATATTTATATCCACATGGATTCGGTTTGTCAATTAAAAAATCACATTATTTTATAATGATTTTAAAAAACTTTTTCTTGCCGGCACGCAACAGAATTATTCCCTCAGTGACATCCTTTGTTGTCACCTGATAATCATCCGAATCCACTCGATTTCCATTGATATAGGCTCCGCCTTGCAGAATCAGGCGACGAGCCGCGCTGCCGGACTGAACAAGTCCGACCTGATAATAGAGTTTGAAAATCGGGATACCTGCTTCGAATTGGGCGATATCCATTGTTGTTGAAGGAGTTGCGTCAGTATGCTCGGGGATTGAATCGGCTTCCGCAGATCCGATTGCTGGGACGGATTCGCTCCGCAAAATTGTGCTGGAAGCCAGGATCGAAGCCGGAATAACCCTGGAACCGAAATTGGCCGTAGCTCCCTGATAGGCCTTTGCGGCGTGAAACTCACCATGGCAAAGTTTCGTGGCTTCGTATGCCAGAATAAACTTGGCATGGTTTAAGTTCGCGCCTTCCAGTTGGTCGACTTCTCGAATTTCATCCAGGGGCAGAAAGGTGAACAGCCCCAGAAACCGGGTGACGTCCTTGTCATCCGTATTCACCCAGAACTGAAAATAATCGTACGGCGACGTCCGCTCCGGATCCAGCCAGACAGCGCCTTGATGGGTTTTCCCCATTTTTATGCCGCTGCTGGTGGTTACCAATGGAAAGGTAATGCCAAAGGCGGTTTCCTGACGGGTGCGGCGGATTAATTCAATGCCGGCGACAATATTGCCCCACTGATCGCTCCCCCCCATCTGCAGCCGGCAGCCGTAATCATCAAAAAGCTTTAAAAAATCATAGGCCTGGAGCAGCATGTAATTAAATTCAATAAAATTCAAACCGTCCTCGGAATCAAGCCGGGCCCTGTAGCTTTCCGCCTTGATCATGCGATTGACGGAAAAATGGCGCCCGATATCCCGTAAAAAGGGAATATATTCCAGACCGGTGAGCCAGTCGGCATTGTTGACCATAAGGGCCATACCGTCATCAAACCGGATAAACCGGGACAGCTGCGCTTTGAGTCCTTCAACATTTTCAGCAATGATCTCCGGTGTCAGCAACTGACGCATTTCGGTTTTACCGCTGGGATCACCCACCATGCCCGTGCCGCCGCCCACAAGCGCCATGGGCCGATGGCCGCTGCGCTGCATATGGGCCAGAGCCATGATGGGAACCAGACTGCCCACATGCAGGCTCGATGCCGTTGGATCAAAGCCAATATAACAGGTCATTGAACCGGACTCGGCATAATCCCGAAGCTCCTGTTCATGGGTCGTATTTTCGATAAAACCGCGTTCTGCAAAAACATCAATTACGTTCATGTCGCTTGTCCCTGTTATTTATTGGCATATTCCACCGCCCTGGTTTCACGGATCACGATCACCTTGATCTGGCCGGGAAAGGTCAGAGTTTCCTCAATTTTTTTTACAATATCCTTACTCAGCAGGACCGCATCCTCATCCCGGATTACACCGCCATCCACGATGATGCGCAGTTCCCTGCCAGCCTGAATGGCAAAGGCGTTGGAAACCCCTTTGAATGCATTGGCTATATTTTCGAGATCTTCAAGCCTTTTAACATAATTTTCCAACATCTCCTTGCGGGCGCCGGGCCGGGCGCCGGAAAGACTATCCGCCGCCTGCACCAGTACATCATAGACACTCTCCGGCGGCACTTCTTCGTGATGCGCGGCAATGGCATAAACAATCTTTGGGGATTCGCCACATTTTTTCGCCAGCCGGGCGCCAATTTCCGCATGCGATCCATCCACCTCATGATCAATGGCCTTACCGATATCATGCAAAAGTCCGATCCGTTTGGCCAGCTTAACGTTTAATCCCAACTCGGCTGCCATGGCTCCGCATAAAAAGCCGACCTCCACGGAATGCTGCAACATGTTCTGGGCATAACTGGTCCGGTACTTCAGACGCCCGAGATATCGGATCAACTCATTGCTGATGCCGTGCACGCCTAAATCAAAAGCCGCCTGATCACCGGCTTCCTTGATGATGACGTCCACCTCTTCGGTGACTTTTTTGACGATGTCTTCGATTCTGGCCGGATGAATCCGACCATCTTCAATCAAGCGGAGCAACGAAAGCCTGGCTACTTCCCGCCGGACCGGATTAAACCCCGAAAGAATCACCGCTTCCGGCGTATCATCAATGATCAGATCAATGCCGGTGGCGGCCTCAAGAGCGCGGATATTGCGTCCTTCCCGGCCGATAATCCGTCCCTTCATTTCATCATCCGGAAGCTGCACAACGGAAACGGTTCGCTCGGCGACAAAATCCCCGGCATACCGCTGAATGGCCGTTGCCAGAATCTTTTTTGCCTCCTTATCCGCATTTTCCCTGGCCTCAGCGGTGATGCGCTTGATCAGCCTGGCGCCTTCATGCCGGGCCTCATTTTCCATGGATTGAACCAGAAGGTCCTTGGCGGCTTCGGCCGTCATTCCGGAAATAACTTCCAGTTGCTTGCGCTGGGCCTCAATCAGACCGGAAAGGGAAGTTTCGGTGCTTTCAATTTCCTTCTCCTTTTTTAAGATCTCTTTTTCCTTTCGGATGATCTCTTTTGTCTGCGCGTCGACCTGTTCATTTTTTTTCTCTAAATTTTCTTCTTTTTGAAGTAAACGATTCTCCTGGCGTTTTAATTCAGAACGAATTTCGGCGGTTTCGGCATCGAAGTCGCTTTTCATCTTGAAAAGCCGATCCTTGGCCTCGATCTGGGCTTCTTTCACCAGGGCTTCGGCTTTGCGCTCCGCGGCGACAACAATACCGGTTGCCTTGTTTTCCGCGTCCTTGACGGTTTGTGATGCAAAATATTCCCTGAAATACTGGGCGCCGAAAAATCCGACAATAATACCGATGATGACCATCAATAGATACATGATGCCTTCCATAAATTTTCTCCCCGATATGATATAGATCCGGTTTTTTTCTTCTCAGGCATGGATTCTCCCGGATCATTGGAAAAAGAAATGTGACTGTTTATTGATGTATGATGATGGAATGAATTGAAAATGGCGAGGCGTTGATAATGATAACACGTCAATAGATAACAAAGACAAGCATCAGGTTGCGGCGTATTAAAATATCCAACGCCGATGTGGTTTTATCAAACGAAAGAGTGCTGTTTAAAAGAATACCCCCGCCGAACGTCGTGTTGAAAAAAACCTTGAACCGAACCGCTCAAGGTGGGCGCCTTATAGAATCTTTAGGCTTTTCCGTACAAGCGGAACCTGCACACCGAATCCAGTGAAAGCTCCCTTAATATTACTGTTGGGTCAAGGGACATATTTCAATCACGAACGCGGCAGGGGTATATAGTTAAATCACTCCCTTATCCAAATCAAATCACAAGTGATGATTGCCAGTATCGTAATATTAAAAACAAAGTAAAACGCCGATCCGGCCTGTCGTTGCCGTTATCCCGCCCGTTTCAGCCCGATCATATTATCGAGCCTTGCCGTCCGGGATGCGACAGAATTTAACGCATCCGAATAATGATCGACCAGTTCCAGGTATTGCTTTGAAATATTGAGTGACGCCAACACCACTATCGCCAGTTTATTGGTTTTTACTGCATGTGCCGGAAACTGTGATGCAACCTTCTCAACCTCCCGCACAAAAAAATCTGTAATCTCCTTTGTCTTCAGATGATGATCGTCTGTTTTAAATCGGAAGGTTTCTCCCAGCAGTTCGATCGAGACGATTTCTTCCACCAGCAACCGCTACCTTTCCTGCAGTTTGGGGACAGCGCTATGCGTCGCTGCCTGTTTCCGATAAATGATCGAGTTTTTCCAGCAGACCGTCAATTTTGGATCGTATTTGCTCTTTTTGTTCGGTAAATCTGTTCTCGGCTTCTGTCTTGCTTTGAATGGTTTCTTCAAGATTTTCTATTTTTCCGGCGAGTTGTGAATTTTCAAGCTCAAGGCTTCTGCAACGCTTAATCAACAACCCGAATTTTTCCTCAATCTGATCAAATTGAAGCATTAAATTTTCGATATCCAAATCTCACCCCATTGCTTTTATTTTTTTATACTCTTCTGACCGCCTGAAAGTCAAGACATTTTCAAATTACGCGCCTTTATCGCGGCTTCCACCCGCTGTAAATCTTCGCCGGTATTAATGCCCATCACCTCCGAAGAATCCTCGAGAATGAGCATTCCGATTTTCTTTCCGGAAAGACGTCCAATTTTTATGATATCAGTCAGATACATCTCTTGTTGTGCGTTGGTGGAGTTGACCCGGGACAAGGCGAGTTCCAAAAAGTCCCGATTAACGCAATATACTCCCGAATTGATCAGATCGATCTGCTTTTCATCAGCGTTCGCATCCGGCTCTTCTACAATGGCCTGGACCTTGCCGATTTCATTCTGGATTACACGACCATACCCAAAAGGATTTTCAACGGTAACCGCCAGCAGCGTGACATCATTGTCATTTTGAATGTGCTTCTCAATCAGTCGGCCGATGGTCGTCGCGGTAATCAAGGGAACGTCTCCGCATAAAATAACCGCTGCCCTGCACGATTCCGGTAAAAATGGCAATGCGCATTGCGCCGCGTGTCCGGTTCCGCACTGTTCCGCTTGATAAGCAAAAAACGCTTTTCCATGCGCGGAAACAGTTTCTTTCACCTTTTCCGCCTGATGACCAACGACTACCACGATATTGGAGCCTGCCACGTCAGCCGCTGTATCCATAACATACAAAATCATGGGTCTGCCGGCAACGGCATGAAGGACTTTAGCCATGGCGGACCTCATCCGTTTGCCCTTTCCGGCGGCAAGGATGATAACGGCGATATTGTCATCTGTCACAGGCATCATGTCCCCCACCTTTCTTAATGCGTCGTGCATCAAAAAAGGGCAGATCAATTAAAAATTTGATCTGCCCTTTTTGATGATACTCGATTGTAATTTAACAAAACACGTGGCTGATTTCACGCCGGTTGAAACATATCAGTTGGAAGTCTCAAAAGCTTTGACACGTTCCAGGGCACGGTAAAGTGCGGCCTGGGCGCGGTCGAAATTGATATTTTCTGTTTTAGCGTCAGCCAGCCGTTTCTGCGCGCGTTCCAGAGCGGCTCTGGCCCGGTCAATATCAATATCACGGCGTCGCTCGGCGGATTCGGCCAGAACGGTTACCCGATCCGGCAGAGCCTCGGCAAATCCGCCGCTGACAAAAACCACATGGGATTTTCCGTTGCTGTCCCGATAGTCAATGGAACCGACTTTAAGGGATGTCAGAAACGGTGTGTGGTTGGGCAGGACACCGAATTGCCCGAGGGAACCCGGCGCCATGACGATTTCCACGTCTTCGGAAACAACGAATTTTTCGGGAGTGACAACTTCCAATCGAATTAATTGAGCCATCGGATTCCTCTTGTCAGGTTTGTTATGCCGCCGCCATCTGGTTGGCTTTTTCTACCGCTTCTTCTATTGTACCCACCATGTAAAAGGCCTGTTCAGGGATATCATCGTGCTTGCCTTCCACAATTTCACTAAATCCCTTAATGGTATCGGCGATCTTGACATACGCTCCTGCCTTTCCGGTAAAGGTTTCCGCCACATGGAACGGCTGGGACAGGAAGCGCTGCATCTTTCTGGCCCGGGAAACCGTCAGTTTGTCTTCATCGGAAAGTTCCTCCATGCCCAGAATCGCGATAATATCCTGGAGCTCTTTGTATTTCTGCAAAATCATCTGCACCTGTCGGGCAACATTATAATGTTCCTCACCGATATAGGCGGCATCGAGAATCCGGGATGTGGAATCCAGAGGATCCACTGCGGGATAAATACCGAGCTCGGCGATCTGGCGGGAAAGCACCACGGTACCGTCCAGATGGGCAAATGTCGTTGCCGGCGCAGGGTCGGTCAAGTCGTCGGCCGGAACGTAAACGCACTGAACCGCGGTAATGGATCCTTTGTCCGTTGAGGTAATCCGTTCCTGAAGCCCGCCCAGGTCAACGGCCAGGGTCGGCTGATAACCAACCGCTGAAGGCATGCGGCCGAGAATCGCGGAAACCTCGGAACCCGCCTGGGTGAACCGGAAAATATTGTCAATAAAAATCAGCACGTCCTGGCCTTCTTCATCCCGAAAATATTCGGCACAGGTCAACGCGGACAGCGCCACGCGGGCCCGGGCTCCCGGAGGCTCTGTCATCTGCCCGTAAACCAGGGCCGCCTTGGGTAGAACGCCGGAGTCTTTCATTTCATGGTACAGGTCGTTACCTTCCCTCGTCCGTTCGCCCACGCCGGCAAAGACCGAAATACCGCCGTGATGCATGGCAATGTTATTGACCATCTCCATCATGATAACGGTTTTACCAACGCCGGCGCCACCGAACATGCCCATTTTGCCGCCACGGGGAAAGGGAACCAGCAGGTCGATAACTTTAACGCCGGTTTCAAGAACGTGAACGGACGTATCCTGTTCGGTGAACTTCGGCGCCGCCCGGTGAATCGGCATCATTTTTTCGTTGCTTACCGGTCCCAGCCCATCCACGGGGCGACCGACCACGTTGAGCACTCGGCCCAGAGAAGCTTCACCCACAGGCATCATGATCGGTTTGCCGGTATCTTTTACCGGCATACCGCGCACAAGACCGTCGGTAATGTCCATGGACACGGTCCGCACGACGTTGTCGCCAAGGTGTTGCGCCACTTCCACGACCAGGTTGTCGGGATCATCATTGATGGTGGGATTGGTGATTAAAAGCGCCGTCAAGATTTCCGGAAGATTCCCCTGTTCAAATTCCACGTCGACGATCGGACCCAGCACCTGCGTTATCTTACCGATATTCTCTGCCATTGATAAACCTCCTCAAAACGATATATAATACATATTAATTGTCCAATTATCCTCGTAAAGCCTCTGCACCGCCCACGATATCCATCAGTTCGGCAGTGATGGCGGCCTGCCGGGCCTTGTTGTATGCCAGCGTGAGACTGTCGATCATATCGTCGCATGCCTTGGTGGCGTTGTCCATGGCCCGCATCCGCGCGGCATGTTCACTGGTGGATGTTTCCAGTAATGCATGGTAAATCTGTATATAAACATTTCTCGGGAGCATCTCGTTTAACAGTTCACTCGGCGAAGGTTCAATGATGTGCTCGGGAAGATAACGATCACTTGTTTCCGTTTCAACGGCGGTTTTCTTTTCAATTACCGGAATCGGGAGGATCTGGCGAACAACGGGCAGCTGACTCGCCATTCCCTGGAAGGAGGCATAAACCACAAAAACCTCATCGTATTCACCAACTAAAAAATTTCGAATCAATTCATCGCCGGTTTTAGAGGCGGTGTTAAATCCGATTCTTGAACCCACGACATTCAGATAAGTATTATCTATTTTGACTTTATTTTTCCGGCACCAGGCATTGCCCTTTTTCCCGAAATTGGTGAACGAAACCTCCCGGCCCTGAGCGACTTTCTCCTCATACAACGCTTCCGCCTCTTCCACCAGGTGCGTGTTGAAGCCACCGCATAATCCCCGGTCGGATGTCAACAGGACAATGTGCGATTTGACTTTTTCCTCCCTGGGAGTCAATAGTGGATTGGATGCCTCGCCCGCCTTGTCGGCAATATTGCCCAGCACTTCCGAGAATTTTTCCGCATAGGGACGAAAGGCTTCCATTGTCATCTGGCTGCTGCGCAGCTTGGAGGTCGCCACCATTTTCATGGCTTTGGTAATCTGCTTGGTCTTTTTGACCGCTGAGATTTTTGTTTTGACTTCCTTTAATGTTGCCATAATATTTTCAGCCCTTTTTCAGCAAATTCCATAATGCAAAAGTGCCCACCACAAATTTACACAATCGTGTCCTTGAATTCATCATTGTATTCTTTCAGCGCTTTTTGCAGCAATGCATCCAGTTCATCGGTGATCTTTTTTTCTTCGGCAATCCCGCTGTAAATCTGTGGGTAGCGATTTTCGACGAACTTATAGACACCCGCCTCATATTTGGTCAGCATGTCTACCGGGAAATCGTCAAGAAAACCCTTGGTGCCGGCATAAAGAATCAGAACTTGTTTTTCAAGTGGCAACGGCTGATATTGGGGCTGTTTTAGAATTTCAACCAATCGCTCACCCCGGACCAGTTGTTTCTGCGTGGAAGCATCCAGGTCCGATCCGAACGCGGCAAAAGATTCGAGTTCACGGTACTGGGCCAGATCAAGGCGCAGGGAACCCGCTACTTGTTTCATGGCTTTTTCCTGGGCCGCGCCGCCAACCCGGGATACCGAAAGGCCGACGTTGATGGCCGGACGAACGCCGGCAAAAAACAGAGAAGGCTCAAGGTAGATCTGACCGTCGGTAATGGAAATCACGTTGGTGGGAATATAGGCGGAAACGTCGCCGGCCTGAGTCTCAATAATGGGGAGAGCGGTCAAAGAACCGGCGCCGAGCTCGTCATTGAGTTTGGCGGCTCGTTCCAGAAGCCGGGAGTGATTGTAGAAAATATCGCCGGGAAACGCCTCGCGGCCGGGCGGCCGGCGCAGCAGCAGAGAGACCTGACGATAAGCGGCCGCCTGCTTGGAAAGATCGTCATAGATAATCAGAGCGTGCTTGCCGTTGTCGCGGAAGTATTCACCGATGGAGCAGCCGGCGTAAGGCGCGGTGTATTGGAGTGTTGCCGGATCACTGGCGCAGGCCGCGATCACGGTAGTATATTCCATGGCGCCATGTTTTTCCAGAACCGCGACAACTTGGGCAACGGTCGATTTTTTCTGACCGCAGGCCACGTAAATACAGTAAACATCCGTATTTTTCTGGGCCAGGATGGCGTCAACGGCAATGGCGGTCTTGCCGATCTGACGGTCGCCGATGATCAGCTCCCGCTGGCCCCGGCCGACAGGCGTCATGGCGTCGACGGCTTTTAAACCGGTGTAGCAGGGTTCGTGTACGCTTTTCCGGGCGATTACGCCGGGCGCTACCATTTCAATACGCCGGCTTTCAGTCGATTCCACCGGACCCTTGCCATCCAGAGGTTCGCCAACGGCGGAGAGCACGCGGCCTAAAACGCCCTCGCCAACGGGAACCTGGGCGATACGGCCGGTACGTTTGACGATGTCGCCTTCTTTGATGTGAAAGTCGTCGCCCATGATGGCGATACCGACGTTGTCGGTTTCAAGGTTCAACGCCAGTCCGAGAATGCCGCCGGGAAATTCAACCAGCTCGAGGGACTGGACTTTTTCAAGCCCGAAAACCCGAGCAATACCGTCGCCCACGGACAGCACCACACCGGTTTCGCTGAGTTCGACCTTTTTGTCAAAATCCTTGATCTGCTGCTTGATAATCTGAGTTATTTCTTCGGCTTTGATTTCCATTATGCACTCTCACCCCTTTTTAAAGATTCTCTCATATTTTGCAATTGTGTCCGGACACTGCCATCCAGCACAAAATCTCCAATACGCGTAACAATTCCGCCAATAAGCGACTTGTCCTGTCTTGCTTCCAGAAGAACCTCCTTTCCGGTGAGTTTCGACAGCGCCGTGCGAATCTGTTCGTACATCTCAGATGAAAGTTCTGCGGCGGAAGTTAAATCGGCTCTGACGATACCTTGGGCCTCATCCGCCAGTTTATTGTAGTATTCGAGAATGCCGGGCAGAAAGTGAATCCGACCCTTATCAAACAGCAGAAGAAGAAAGACCTGAATAACTTTCGGGGCTTCCATCTTTTCGAGAACCGCCTCCAGCACATTGCGTCGATTTGCCGTACTGTAAACCGGATTACCGATGACTTGCGCAAGCTGTTGTTCCCTGTCCAGCAGCGATAAAAAAGCATTGAGCGACTCTCGGTAATCATCGATTTTTCCGTCTTCACTGCCGATGAGCATCAATGCTTTGGCATATCGCCTAGCAATAACCGAACTTCTCACTTTATCACCACCTTGTCTAAGTATTCGCCAACCAGCCTCTCCTCATCCTTATCCGTAATATTTTTCGCCAGAATGTCTTCCGCCCTGGAAATGGCCTTTTCCATAATCTCGGCCTCCAGTTCCATCCTGACTTTCTTAAATTCGTATTCAATATTTTTCTTGGCCTGGGTTTCCAGTTTGGCGGCGGCTGATGAAGCCTCTTTGAGGATATTGTCCCGAATGGCTTCGCCCTGGCGTCGGTAATCTTCGATGATTCGGTCGGATTCGGAACTCAGATCGGCCAGGCGCTGGGAATATTCAGCCAATTTGTTTTCAGCCTCTATTTTTTTTTGCTCCAACTCTCTGATCTGTTCCTGGATGCTCTTGATCCGGTCCCCCAGAAATTGGGCTGCCGGCTTTCGAACCAGGAAAAAAACAATAGCGGCAAGAACCAGGAAATTAAGAATCCGATAGGTATCGGTTTTCTGCCAATGGCTTCCGTGTTCTCCGCCGGAGGCCGCCAGTGCGGCATCCACGACCAGAAGCAGCAACAGGGTCCCCAGTAAAAAGACCGCGAAAAATAAACGATGCCTTGGATTATGCTTTGTCATGAAACCGCCCTCCCCAGAATCTTGCTGCATATATCATCGGCAAACCGATCAATTTCCCCCTGAAGCGCCTGCCGGGCCTCATTGGCTTCGGATACGACTTTTTCCCGCATTTGCTCGAAATCGTTTCTGGCCTTTTCATTGATTTTTTCGATCAGCTCTGTTTCCGCCTGACGGGCCTGCGCTTCAAGCTCTTCTTTTTCCCTGAGCCCCTTTTCGCGCGCTTGTTTAATTCCTGCATTCAATGTCTGATCTTTTGCCGCTGCGTTCTCTTCCGAACTCATGATAATGTTTTCGAGTCCTGAAATTTTTTCATGTCGTTTGGCCAGCATCTGCCGGATCGGTTTATAAACTACCTTGTTCATCGCCCAGATTAAAATAATAAAATTGGCGATCTGTATAAACAGGGACATGTCGATCTTTACCATGGCTCACATCCTTCGCAACGCTTCTTAATCACTTGTCAATCCAACTTCATCGGCAATACGTCGGTTTGGTGGTCAAATTCAGATATTTGAAGCAAAATGCCTTATCACCAACGCTTCTTGTTTGTCAAAGTTTTTTTAAAAAATAGTTAAAAAAAATCTATTCTTTCGTGAATCGTCTCATGCTGATATTAAGCAATATCCCAAGCCCGAGAAATATTGTCATCATGGACGACCCTCCGTAGCTGATCAACGGAAGCGGCATGCCTACAACGGGAAACATTCCGGTCACCATGGCGATATTAATGATGGTCTGCCAGAAGATCAACGCTGTGATGCCGACGGCCATGAGCGTACCGGCGGGATTGCGGCAAGCGTGGGCGATACTTAACCCAAAACCCGTCAGCAATAAAAAAAGAAAAAGGATGACCAGGGAACCGATAAAACCCCATTCTTCCGTTAGAACGGAAAAAATAAAATCCGTGTGCTGCTCCGGAAGAAACGCCAGCATTTTCTGGGTCCCCTCCAGGTATCCTTTACCCAGCAGCATGCCGGAACCTACAGCAATTTTTGACTGCCGGATATGGTAGCCGGCACCCAGGGGATCCTTGTCGGGAAAAACCAGGGTCAGGATCCGTTCCTTTTGATACGGCTCCAGCAGCTCCCATCCGACAGGGATAAATACAACGGCCAGTACAATAAAAAACAATGCGGCCCGGCGATCGATTTTGGCAAAAAGAGTCATGGTGACCGCAATGATCAGAAGCACGCCGGCCGTGCCCAGATCCGGCTGGGTAACGATCAGGAAAAAAGGAACGGCGGTTATCAGAATGGGGAAAATCAGATCGGAAAGGGTCAGCCCGGATGTTTTGGCATGCATGGTGTAATAACGCGCCAGCATGATGATTACCACAATCTTTGCCGGCTCGGAAGGCTGCAGCGAAAACGGTCCGATGGGCAGCCATCGGGTAGACCCCCCCACATGTTTGCCAAAAAAATGCACGCTGAGAAGCAAAATGACGGTTATCAGATAAATTACCGGTGCCCAGCGGATAAAATGCCGGAAATGAAACATGAACATCAGACACATGAGGCAAAAGCCCATGGCCAGCCAGATGAGCTGTCTGTAGAAGAGAACCGGCGGGTGGATGGATTGGACGCCATGGAGCGAGCTGTAGAGAATGACACATCCAATCCCTGAAATTAACAGAATCAGAGCCAGCAGTCCCCAATCAAAATATGTCACCAGTTGCCGGTCGAACATGATGGGAAATTCTTATCCAACCCTATTGTTTATTGCAAGGCATATTGAACACCGGTTTGCCGGACTGCGGGCAGCCGGATCTGATTTTTCCCCTTCGGATCTGACGACCAGACCTATCCAAAAATGAATAAAACGGTGAAGTTGCAATCATATTTGACAGAGCGGGATGTTTGCGGTTAATATATTTATAACAATTTTTTGGATTGAAGATTATATACGGAGACGAAGACATCCGGTGATAAACAACCCGTCAACCACCGTTTACGCATAATCCGGAGGCAGTTATGTCCAGCAGTAAAGTCTATTTTATCGATTTTCGGGCGACTCACCAGGACAATTTCACCGCAAAGCTCAACCGGCTCTTGGAAAATGCAGGGCTTGCGGACCGGGTGGGCAAAAGGGATCTGACCGCCGTAAAGCTTCATTTCGGCGAACTCGGCAATACCGCCTTTATCCGGCCGGTCTATATCCGCCAGATTGTCTCCGCCATCAAATCGACGGGCGCGATTCCCTTTCTTACAGACGCCAACACCCTTTATGCCGGCACCCGGGGGGATTCGGTCCATCATCTGATAACCGCTATCCAGAATGGATTCGACTTTTCCGTAGTGGAGGCGCCCCTGATCATTGCCGACGGTCTGCGGGGTCGATCAGAAGCCGGAGTGACCATTAACATGAAAAACGTCAAAAAAGCCTATATCGGCACGGAAATCGTCAATGCCGACGCCCTGATTTCCGTAGCCCACTTCAAGGGTCATGAATTGTCCGGCTATGGCGGCGCCATTAAAAATATCGGGATGGGGTGCGCGTCCCGGCGGGGAAAAATGGATCAACATTCCACGGTCAGCCCGAAAATCAAGAAGAAAAGATGCACCGGATGCGGGGAGTGCCTCCTTCACTGCGCACAAAACGCCATTTCCCTTGAATCTGAAAAAGCCGTCATTGATCCGAAAAAATGCATCGGATGCGGGGAATGCATCATCGTCTGTCCCAACGAGGCTGTCCAGATCCAATGGAATCAGTCGATTCCGGTTTTTCTGGAGCGCATGGTGGAATACACCGCAGGGGTGCTGAAAAATAAAGCCGGAAAGAGTTTCTATATTACCTTCATCAATCATGTATCTCCGGCTTGCGACTGTGTGCCATACAACGATGCGCCCATTGTCAGAGATATCGGAGTGGTGGCGTCTGTCGATCCCGTGGCCATCGACCAGGCCTCCATTGACCTGGTCAACAGCGAGCCGGCCCTTCCGCAAAGCTGCCTGGATACTCATACCGGCCCTGGCGAAGATAAGTTCAAAGGCGTCTATCCCAATGTGGACTGGGAGCACCAGCTCGTCTATGCCGAAAAAATCGGATTGGGATCTCGAAAATATGAATTAATCAAGGTATAAAATTACACGAGGAGTTTGCTGCAAATGAAATCCGAAACTCTCAAACCGCTTCCCCGTTTTCTGGAAATTCTCGGTCTGGATGAGCCGCCCATGGGAATTTTCTATACGGACCAGCCGCCGCCCGACAAGGCCTTTTCGCCCAAAGAATCGGACCTTCCCACCCGGGAAAAGGAGATGCAAGACCAGATCGACTGGCAGAAGATGTTCGGAAATTTTTCCTGCGTCATCGGTCATGTCTGGCGGGCCCGCCGAAAACAGACCGCCGCGGTTTTCGATGCCGTCCGTTTCGGATGCCCCGGAGGAGCTTTTTGGCTGGGATTCATGAAACCCCAGACCGAAACCATCATCCATTACGTATCATCGGGTATTCCCGGTCAAATGGAAGGCGAACTTTACTGCGAATCCCCGGATGCCCTGCGGCAAATTTTCGAGGAAATCGATCCGCCCGCGGCGCCCGCCAGATATTGCGTGGTCAAACCCGTCGATCAGTTCGCGGAAAATGAGCAGCCCGCCGTAATCGCCTTTTTCGCAAGGCCCGAAACCATCAGCGGATTGCACCAGCTTGCCGCGTTTGTGACCAATGATACCCATGTGGTGACGTCGCCCTGGGGCGCGGCCTGCACCGGCCTGATCACCTGGCCTTTTAAATTTCTCGGCGAGGGAAAACATAAGGCCGTCGTAGGCGGATGGGACCCTTCGGCGCGCAAATTTTTCAAGACCGACGAACTCTCCTTTGTCGTGCCCTTTACCATGTTTGCCGATATGCTCTCGGGTTTCGACTCCTCGTTTCTGACCACTAAAACCTGGGAAACGGTTCATCGCAAAATCGACCGGAGCAAACGCGCATGGCGAGAGACCGCCGATAAGTAACCCGGAAATGATCGGGCGTCCTCATTTTCGAAACCGCGGCATTTCTGTTTCTTTGCCCTTCCCTCTTGCCATCGGTTCGGTTTGCATTATTTTTATATTATTATGATTATATGAATATCTCATTTATTGCAAAAAAGGAGCTGTCATGCCGATATATGAATTTGAATGTGAAAAATGCCGGAAACGGTTTGAGCGACTAATGTTTGCCGGTGACAAAGATACGCCGGAATGCCCGCAATGCGGATCCCGAAAAACCAGCAAGCTGATGTCCGCCTGCTCCATTCGCGCGGGAGGGGCTTTATCCGGATTTGGCGATTCCCGGCCAACATCCTGTGCGCCCAAAGGATGAGGGATCTAATCTTTTGCTCCCGTGGGGAGCTGTCCACCATTCTGATCTGCCGCGTTTGCCGTGCCCGGTCCCTTTGATTTTATATCAGGTGCCGGCGCAAAACTCTGGCGAGATCCTCGTAGAGATAAGGTTTGCTCAAGACATCGTCAAATCCATGGTCATGGTAATCGGCGATGACCGGGTCGTTGGAATATCCGCTGGAAACGAACGCAATCGCGGCCGGATCATGGGCCTTGAGCGCCTTAACCGCCTCAAGGCCGCCCATTCCGCCCGGAATCGTCAAGTCCATGATAACCGCCCGATATGGCCTCCCCTTGTCCATGGCTGCCGCATATCTCTCCAGAGCTTCCGCGCCGTTTTTAGCCCAGTCCGCCTCGAAACCGAGATGATCCAGCATCAGCATGGCAATGTCGGCCACTGTCCGATCATCATCCATAACCAGAATCCGTCCTTTTCCAAAGCTGTCCGTGACAGATTCGCTCGCCTCGGGAGCCGCTTTTTCCATTGATGCCGGCAGATAAATACTGAACATGCTTCCTTTGCCGGGAGTGGATTCCACAAATATATGGCCGCCGTGTTTTTGAACGATAGAAAAGGCAATGGCCAGCCCTAAGCCGGAGCCATTCTCCTTGGTGGAAAAAAACGGATCAAATATATTTTTAAACACCTCAGACGGCATGCCCGGACCGTTGTCAATGATATCGATCCGGATATAATGACCTGCCTTAATGGGGAATGCACCCTCGCCATAGGTAAAATTCCGGGCCACGCAGGTCAGGGTTCCGCCGCCGACCATGGCTTGGCGGGCATTGAGCACGATATTGTATATCACCTGGTTGAACTGGCCCCGGTCAACCATACCGTTCCATAGATTGTCCGGAATATTGTAGGTCACCTGAATATTCGAACCGCTCATGATGAAATCCGTGGCCCGCACCACCAGCTCCCCTAAAGACTCCACGGAAACGACCGGCTCCCCGCCCCTGGAAAAAGTCAACAGCTGCTGAGTAAGCTCCCGGGCGCTCAAAGAAGCGTTTAACGCATCATTTAAAAGCCCGGTCAATTTTTCATCATCTTTGGCCAGCCGGGTCGCCATGGAAATATTCCCCATAACGGCCATGAGCAGATTATTGAAATCATGGGCCAGTCCACCGGCAAAAACGCCGAGAGATTCAATCTTCATGGTCTTGATCAGCTCTTTTTCCATCTTGCGACGTTCCGTCACGTCCCGGACAACCAGAACAGCCCCGGAAAGGGTTTTATCCGCGTCATAAACCGGCGCCGCAGTTGCCACCACATATTTAGGACTTCCTTCCTCGTCGATAATCAGAGCATCCACGCCGGGATTCCCAACGGCTCCGGCTTTAAGGGCTTTGATAGCCGGATTTTCCAGCACGAGGCCGTCTTTTTCACTGACCAGTTTCAGAAGTTCCTTCACATTACTGCCCGCGATATTGTCGGCTTTCACCCCGGTAATGATTTCGGCGGTGTGATTCATCAGGGTAACATGACCTTTTGCATCCGTGGTGATCACCCCATCGGCAATGGATCGCAGGGTAATGGCAATAAGTTCTTTTTCCCGTGAAAGGGCCAGATTCGATTCCAGCAGCCGTTTATGGGTGCTGACCAACTCCTGATTTCGGTTTGCCAATTGGACATACTGTTCCTGAATTCTTTCCTTCTGGCCCTTGATAATGTTTTCCGTGCGTTTTCGTTCCGTAATATCGGTCAGCACCGTGGCAAACAGTCGGGCTTTCCCCAGATTGTCCCGGATAAGAAAAATATTCTGGATGACATCGATTTTTCTGCCCCGGTGAGTTTTAAGCTCCAGTTCCCCGGACCAGGTGCTCTTGCGCTTCAAAACCGGCCGGATCTCATTATGCAGGATATCGTTAAAAATATTCTCGTAAAAATCCAAGATGTTTTTGCCCACCAGCTCCTCGGTCGTGTCGCATCCAGTAATGACGCACATGGCAGGGTTGGCGTACGTAACGCGGCCGTCAAGATCGGTCATAAAAAATCCCTGCCCGGCGGCCTGGGCAAACTTCCCGAACGTTTCGAGCCGGGCCGCGGTTTTGGTCTTTTCATTCATTTCATTGCGCAGAGAAATGTGATATTCTTCCAACTTCCCCATGAATGCATTGAAATAACGGGTGAGCTGCCCGATTTCATCCATGGTCCGCGGCACGATCCTCACCGAAAGATCCCCGGAAGATCCTTTGGCAAAACCTTTTACCAGCCGGGTCAACTGACGGGTCAGCAGGGAGCTGACCCACAACATGATCGGAAGCATAATGACCACCGACAACAGCGCCGTCATCAAAATGATGGAAGTTAGCTTTTTCAGGGGAGCGTAGATTTCATCAAGATAGCTTGAACTGGCCACGATCCATTCATATTCGGGAATGTAGCGATAGGCCGTCAGTTTCCGTCGCGGCCTGTCATCGCCGGGGTTTTGCAGGGAATACGTGATGATTCCATTTCTTTTCTCACACATTTCCCGGACAAAATAATGACCGTTGCTATCGTTGGCATCATAAACGTTCCCACTGGCAAAAGGATGAAAAACAGAGTTGCCCCGAGTATCGAAAATAAAGGAGTAACCCGATTCAGCGAACTTCATCGGCGCGATGAAATCCTGAAAATCAGCGATATCGACCAGATCCAGAAATTCCTCGCGATAGGAGGCTGCAGCGAGAACCCAGTCCCAGGGCTCAAAATAGACGATATACATTGATTTCTTGCGCGTATCGATTTCATGGGGATTTTTCCAGTCGTATTCGATATACCCTTTTTTAAGCCGCGCCGCTTTCTGGACAAAATCAACATAAGCCACATCCTCTCCCTGAATATAGGGATGGACGACCAGGGGTATCGATTCCGGCGCACGGCTCACGTCCCATACGAAAATATAGCCGGTTTTGCCGATCACATCGGCAAGGAGCATCTTGCTTATGCGCGTCCTGGCCTCGGCTTTCGTGAGTTTTTCCTCCGCAACCAGCGAATACATATCTTCGATATCATGCAGCCTTTCTTCGGCGATACCTCGCAGATGGGTCTTTACCGCAGTAGTGGCCGCCGCGCGCACCATATTTCTCAGGGCCTCAGTGGTATTGACCAGCTCATTTTCCATGCTTTGGCGGATATTGCCCCGTACCACCAGGTAAACCGCCAGGCTTCCAAAAGTCACGGTAATAACCAGTAAAACGGCATAAACCAACAGCAGCTTGGTCCGGATTTTCATATCCCGGATCATTTGGAAGATTTTACGCTTTTTCATGAAGGGATTTCCCGGTACATCAAAAAGACCCGATGGTTATTTCAGGTGTCCGATGGTTTGCCAGTCCAGGCTTAAAAACCCCGCGGCCGCGCGGTCCACTTCCAGAGGATCGAATCCGGCGATGACGCGGCCCACCGGCGGATTGCACTTCGGCCCGCCCAGGTGGAAATCGGCCAGTCCAACGCTGGCGTCCATGACCACCAGATCCGGTGTCCGGTAACGATTCAATTCCAGAATGGCGTTGTGCACGTCCTGATGAAATATGGCTTTTTTCCAGGACCCGAACCGGCCGGCGTAATGAACGGGCGGCGCAAAACCGATCATGTTTTTCAGCGCGCCGGTGATATCACTCAATGAATGGGCTTTTAACACCGGAACGGAAACAATGAAATGGGTAAACGCGATTTCCGGCAAAAAAATCTCCGGGAACAGACAACAGGCGGGATCAGAAAGACATCTGAGCGGGGAGGTATTCAGGTCCACCAGGGGGACGCTGCGCCGCCGGGAAAGGTCCTCGTATCCGCGATTAGCGAAAACCTCGGGGGTTTCCAACACCGCGTCCCCGCATCCCTCGGCAATCACCACTTCTGCATCCGAACACGCCCGGATATAAAGCAAAACGGCCTCACAGCATTCCGGCGCAGTGGTCACCGGATGCGGCGAATCATTGACCAGATTGGGCTTGATCAGAATCTTTTCCTGCCGGGCCAGCACTTCCCGGGCCCCGATATCGTCTAAAGCCGTCGCGATGGATTCCCGCCAATCGATAAATTCAACAATGCTGATACTCAAGGTTTTTTCTCTCCGTGTTTTTGTCTCCTTGGGCCATGATACGTTTCGGCCGGCGCCCCGTGAAAAAGTGCGGCGCTTTTCCGCGTCACTGTGGGCAGATGTTTCGAATACTTACAAATAAATGAATTTGTGTAATCTTTTTATTTTCAACTTCCGGCTATCCGGACGCCTTCTGGGTTTTCTGAATTTTGGCCCAGGTGTCCTTGAGGGTGACGATGCGGTTGAACACCGGCGGTTCCGAAGCGATTTGCCGGCTGTCGGCGCAAAAATAGCCGAGACGTTCGAATTGATGGGCGATTCCGGGTTCGGCCTGGGCCAACGACGGCTCCAGCTTGCAGTTGGAAAGGATTTCGAGCGAATCCGGATTCAGGCCGGCCATGATATCTTCGGCGTCCGCCGGATCTTCCGTGAGAAACAACTGGGAATAGAGGCGCACTTCGGCAGCCACGGCATGGGCTGCCGACACCCAATGGAGAGTGGCTTTGACCTTGCGTCCGTCAGGCGCGTCCCCTCCCTTTGTTTCCGGATCATAGGTGCAGCGCAGTTCCGTCACATTGCCCTGGCCATCGGTGATCACGTCCGTGCAGGTGACAAAATACGCGTATCGCAGCCGCACTTCCCGGCCCGGAGCCAGGCGAAAAAATTTCTTGGGCGGGTTTATCATAAAATCGTCTTGTTCGATGTAGAGCTCCCGGGTAAAAGGAATATCCCGGACACCGGCGCCCGGATCCTCAGGATTATTGACGGCCGGCAGGGTTTCGGTCTGGTCTTCGGGATAATTGGTGATGACGACTTTTAAGGGCCGCAGGACCGCCATGACCCGGGGCGCGGATTTGTTGAGATATTCCCGGACGCAGTGCTCAAAAAAACCGTAATCCACAGTGCTGTCCCGACGGGCCACGCCGATGCGCTCGCAGAAATTGCGCACGGCCGCCGGCGGAACCCCCCGTCGACGAAGACCCGAAAGGGTAGGCATTCGCGGATCATCCCAACCGCTGACATAGCCGCCTTCCACCAGTTGAATCAGGCGGCGCTTGCTCAAGACCGTATAGGTCAGGTTGAGCCGGGCAAATTCGACCTGCCGGGGGTGATGAACGCCAAGAGTATCTAAAATCCAGTCATAGAGCTCCCGATTGTTTTCAAATTCCAAGGTGCAAATGGAATGGGTGACTCCCTCGATGGAATCCGACAGGCAGTGGGCGAAATCATACATGGGGTAGATGAACCAGGCGTTTCCGGTTCGGTGGTGCGCCTGCTTGCGGATCCGGTAAAGAGTCGGGTCCCGCATGACGATATTGGGGGCCGCCATATCGATTTTGGCGCGCAGCACGCATTGGCCGTCGGCAAATTTTCCGTTGCGCATGTCTGAAAACAGGGCCAGATTTTCCTCAATAGAGCGATTCCGATACGGGCTTTCCCGGCCCGGTTCGGTCAGGGTGCCGCGGTATTCCCGGATCTCGTTGGCGCTTAAATGGTCTACATAAGCCTTTCCCATGCGAATTAAGGCCACGGCATATTCATAAAGTTTTTCAAAATGGTCCGAGGCAAAATAAAGATGATCCCCCCACTCAAACCCCAGCCAGACTACGTCTTCCCGGATGGCGTCAACGTATTCGACTTCCTCGCGGCCGGGATTGGTGTCGTCGAACCGAAGATGACAGGCACCGCCGTATTCCCGTGCCAAGCCGAAATTAAGACAGATGGATTTGGCGTGTCCGATATGGAGATAGCCGTTGGGTTCCGGCGGAAAACGGGTGACTACGGCGCCGTTATACCGGCCGGTTTTATTGTCCTGGTCGATGATATACCGGATAAAGTTGGATGGCATCAATGTTTCGGATGGCATGGATTATTCACTCCTTAAAGATTCAGATGGCAACGGACGGCTGCTGACGGCACCAGCAGCCGCAGCCGTTGTTTTTTCGGTTTCACTTGCCGCTTCAGTTTCGGGAAACAGCCAGGAAAGCATCATTTCCCGTGCAATGGGTCCGGCCGTGCTCGATCCGGAGCCGCCGTGTTCGATCAGGACCACCACAGCAATACGCGGATCATTCGACGGCGCATACCCCACAAACCAGGCATGGGGACGAATTACATCTTCCCTGTGAAGTTCATGATCATCCGCCTGCCGGCTGACTACTTGGGCGGTCCCGGTCTTGCCGCTTATCTCCACGCGTTTGGAACGGACATGATGTCTTGCCGTTCCCTTGTCGGAATTCACCACTTTCCAAAGGCCTTTTTTCACAATGGCCAGATTCTCAGGACTTATCGGCAGGGCACCGGTTCTTTCCGGGGACGACGTCATCACGTCGATGCCTTCAACCGAGCGAACGGCCTTGACGACAATAGGCCGGTACAGACTGCCGCCGTTGGCCACGGCAGCGGTCAGGACCAGAACCTGGAGGGGAGTGGCCAGATTATACCCCTGACCGATGGCAATGGAAAGGGTTTCCCCGGCCTGCCAGGGAACACCGAAACGGCGCTGCTTCCATTCCGATGTAGGAACGAGCCCGGAAGATTCCATGCCCAGATCAATGCCGGTTTTGGCGCCCAACCCGCAGGCCCGGGCATATTCGGCCAGTCGGTCAACCCCGATGCGCCGGCCCAGGTGGTAAAAATAAACATCGCACGATTCGGAGACGGCATCGATGATATCGAGACTTCCATGTCCGTGTTTTTTCCAGCAGCCATAATACCGATTGCCGAATTTATATTTTCCCGGACAATAGACAGTCTGGTTGGCATCGCAAACGCCTTCCTCCAGGCCGGCAATGGCGCTGACGATCTTATAGGTGGATGCCGGCGGATATTCCCCCTGAACCGCCTTGTCGAACATGGGCCGGCCGGTATGACACATCAGCTCATTCCAATCGTCTGTTGAAATGCCGTCTACCAGGCTGTTCTGATCAAAGCCCGGACTACTGGCCATGGCCAGGATTTCACCGGTGGCCGGATCCATGGCAATAACCGCGCCGCATTGCTCTCCGAGCAGTTCATGCGTCTTTTTCTGAAGATCATAATCGATGGTCAGATGGATATCATGTCCGGAAGTCGGCGGCACCGTATCGAGGATTTTCACCAACTGACCAATGGCGTTCACCTGCACCACGCGCCCGCCGGGGATTCCGCTCAAGTGCTGATCGTAGATCTTTTCAATCCCCGACCTGCCGATAAAATCCCCCCCTTTTTTGTTTTGATGTTTCCCGCTTCTGAGTTCTTCCGGGCTGACTTCCCCGAGATATCCGATAAGATGGGGCGCAAAGACGCCGTGCAGATAATGACGCCGGGGATTGCAATCGATGACCAGACCGGGCAGATTGAACCGATTGGCCGACACGATCGCCAGCTCATCGCGACGGATATCTTCCACCAGCGTTATGGGCTGATAGCCGTATCCCCCGGCGGCATGGGCGATTCGCGATTCCAGGTCCGCCAGCGGAAACGCAAGACAACTAGCCAGCTTTTCAAGGGTGACGGCCAGAGGTTTGGCATCCTTGGGAACAATTCGGATGTCAAATGACGGCCGGTTCTCCACCAGAACCCTGCCGCTCCGATCACAGATCAGGCCGCGCAGCGGTTTGACGCGCTGCAGCCGGATACAGTTGTTTTCAGACAGTTTGTGGTAATGTTCTCCTCTTACAACCTGAAGATGAAACAACCGGGCGGTAATCAGAAAAAAAAACACCATCATGATAACCATCAACCAGACAACCCGGTTCCGGTACCAATAGATGTCGACAAAATCGAGAAATGTTTGCCCCCGGTTTTTTCGACGCATTGCCATATAAATATCAGGATAGTGTTTTGCAACGCCGCGTCTGCGTCTGGTCCATCCAGACGAACACCCGCCGAAACATCCCGAGCATAAGCGGACCGGTCACAGCAGCCCATAAAAAATGGATCAACACCACATATAAGGTAAACAGCGACGGTTCCGCCGGAAAGCCGCGCACCAGGGAAACCATGCCGAACACCAGATGCTCAAGGGCGATTCCCACGGCGATCAAAATGACGAAAAGATAGGAATCAAGGAGCTGAAAATAAGTTCTGATATTTCGGAACAGAAGGAACAGACCGATGAAAATAATCACATAAATCAGCCGGGGAGCAACCGACAGCATGTCCATGAGCACTCCGACCCATAAGATCTGCAAAAGAGTTTCGGGTGTCGGGCGGAACAAGCTCAAAAAAATAACATATGGAATCAACAGATTGTAGAACGAAAGCCAGGGCGGGAGCACGGCGACCAGGGACGTCTGGATGCCAATCAGGATAATTCCCGTGGCAAAACCGATCAGAATCTGCATCATTTGACTTCAATATCGGGGGATTTCATGTTGGTGATCACCAGGACTTCCTCAATTCTGTCGAAATCAACAAACGGGTCCACTTCGATCTTCTGAAACAGCCCGGAGTTGCGTCGGATGATTTTCGATACATACCCGATGCTCAATCCCTTGGGGAAAATGCCGTCAAGACCGGAAGAAATGATGGTATCCCCAACCTGGACATCTTCTTGTCGACGCAGGTAATTGAGCAGGCAACGGGCTTCGGAGGTTCCTTCCACGACTCCCCGGTTCCGTGTCCGCTGAATAAGGGCGTCCACGGCGCAATTCCGGTCAATAAGGAGCAGCACCCTGGCATACCCCGAAGACGCCGTCAGCACATGGCCCACGATGCCATCCGGAAGGATGACCGGGGCCCCCTTTTTTACGCCGCTGTCAGCTCCCTTGTTGATAATCAACGTATGATACCACGGCGAAGGATCCCTGGCAACGACCTCGGCGGCAACCATCTGATGGGCGCTGTCATCCATGAGCCCGACGTATTCCCGCAGCCGGGTATTGGCGATGATGGCTTCCCTGCAGGCATCGATCTGCCCGAAGGCTTCAGCCAGACGCTTACGCAACGCTTCATTCTCACGGGAAGCCGACGCCAGATAAAAATAATGTTGCCAGATACCGTCGATAAAACCGGTGGTGGTGGTAAAAATATTTTGAACGGGAGCCACAACGGACAACGTCGCGCGGGCGGCGGCGTCCATGACGGTTGTTTTGCGAAGAAGATAAAAAGAAAAACCCAGCGTAATCAAAATAACCAGGCCAATGACGCCCGCGCTGAAAACGATTTTTTTAGAAAACATCGATCAATCAATGACCACCTGTCGAAGGATTTCCAGACTGCTCAAACACATTCCGGAGCCCAGGGCCACCGTGGACAAAGGATCATCCGCCACGGTGACGGGGAGCCCGGTCTCTTCCCGCAGGAGTTTATCCAGATTTTTCAGCAGAGCTCCGCCTCCGGTCAGCATGATGCCCCGATCCACGATATCAGCGGCCAGCTCGGGAGGCGTCTGCTCCAGGGCGACTTTGGTGATTTCCACAATGGCCTCGATCTGTTCGGCAATGGCGGTGCGAATTTCCTCGGAATCGATGGCCAGAATTTTGGGGATACCTGAAACCAGATCCCTGCCTTTGACTTCCAGGGTTTCATAATTTTCCGGGTCGGGATAGGCATTGGCAATGGTTGTCTTGATGATTTCAGAGGTCCGGTCACCGATCAACAGATTGTATTTGCGCTTGATATACTGGGCGATGGCTGCGTCCATCTTGTCGCCCGCCACCCGCAAAGAACGGCTGAAGACGATCCCGGCAAGGGAAATAACCGCGACTTCGGTTGTACCGCCGCCGATATCCACCACCATGTTGCAAACCGGTTCGGTAATGGGAAGCCCGGCGCCGATGGCCGCGGCCATGGGTTCTTCGATAAGAAAAACCTCCCTGGCGCCGGCGGACTCGGCGGCTTCCTTGACGGCCCGCTTTTCCACCGGCGTGATGCCGGTAGGCACCGCGATCACTACCCGGGGCCGGACAAAGGATCGTCGGTTGTGAACTTTCTGAATGAAATGGCGCAGCATGGCTTCGGTCACGTCAAAATCCGCGATAACCCCGTCGTGCATTGGCCGGGTGGCCACGATATTGCCCGGCGTCCTGCCCAGCATCCGCTTTGCCTCGATGCCGACGGCAAGCACCCGATTTTTCATCCGGTTGTCGGTACGAACAGCAACCACTGAAGGTTCGCTCAGCACAATTCCCTTTCCCTTGACATAGACAAGGGTATTGGCCGTACCGAGATCAATGGCCAGATCAGTAGAAAAAATTCCCAGAAATGAGTCCAGAAACAAGTTGTCGCCTCCCGCGAAAACATAAAGGTATTGAAACCAGAGGAATCATGCAAAGAATGAGGCATGATGATATAGGCGATTCATTTAACAAAAACAGCTTTCAAATACAAGAACAAAATCATCGGTTGCTGACGGAATTCAAGCCGACGGCGCAAGGTAAGCGAAGCTATATATCCGGCGGCCTCTTTTGAATATACTGCATCACGGCATTATGGATCCGGGGGCGGAACCACCGGATGCGCTCGTTGGCGCGGCTGGGATGAACGCGGTTGGTGAGAAGAATCACGATGATTGAACGGCTAAGATCCATCCAGAACGACGTGCCGGTAAATCCCAGGTGACCGACCGTATGGGTCGGGCTGAAATGACCGCCGCTGCTGGAACCAGCAGCTGACGGCATGTCAAATCCCAGTGCCCGGCCGCTGCTTCCCTGCTGCTTTAAAAAAGTTCGTAAAAGCAACGACTCAAAAACCGGAGACGATAGATAACGGCGACGCGTTCGGGTTGCTACGTTTTCAGCGTCTCCGTCATAAAGGGTCATGATAAAAGAAAGCAGGCGATGTACGGATGACGCGGTTCCGAAAAGACCTGCCTGGCCGGCCACTCCACCCATCACATAGGCGTTTTCATCATGAACAGCGCCTTTTACCGTATACCCGCGCCAGGGACAGTTTTCCGTAGCCGCAAAATCGCGGCCGACTCGTTCTGAAACAACACAGAGGTTATCGGTATCGCCAGTTGGAATAAAAAACAGGTCGTCAATCCCCAAAGGGTGATAGACGTATCGGTCAACGAACCGTTCCAGGGAGACACCGGCGACAATCCTGACAATCCATTCGAGCATCATGAATCCGATATCGCTGTAGCGCGTCTGCCGGCCCGGGGGCAATATCAGGGGCTCGGCGGCCAGATACCGCTCCAGGGCCGACCGTCGCTCATGAGACCTCAGTTTTCCAAGCTCCCGATAATAAGGACGGTAATCGATAAGCCCGGATTGATGGCACAAGAGCTCGCTGATCCGGATGCGGGATTTTTCATCACCGGCAACAGCAGGGATCAGATCGCCGATCTCCTGGTCTAAATAAAGTTTGCCCTGCTGGATCAGGATCATGACCGCCAGGGCGGTGGCCAGGGGTTTGGTCAAAGACGCCAGATCAAAAAACGTCCGGTGGCTGACCGGTCGGGGATCGGTCGTATCGACAATGCCATAAACGCGGTGGAAGAGCACCTCGCCGTATCGGGAAAACAAGAGCGCGCCGCCGGGAAACACGCCATCGGCAACCGCATTGTACATCATCTTGTCGATTTGATCGGCCGTCATTTTATTCATGGCCCAGTTTATGACTAGGGTATACGTTTCTGCCGGGTTGCAAATTGACAGGGACCGTCGATTGTTTTCATGCCCGTGCTACCGGCGTCTCCAAACAGATCAGGGCGCCGGCATCGGCATCCAGACGGGCCATGATTCCCATGGGCAGAACCATATTGGGTTCCCCGTGTCCTGCCGGGAAACCGGCCAGTATGGGAATATCGATATCTGAGAACATGGCGTTGAAAATCCGGTGAATTTCCGACTCGGGACCGCATTTTTCAAAAGATCCCAGCAGCAGTCCGGAAAGTCCGTTGAAACACCCGGCCAGTTTCATCTGGGTGAGCATGCGGTCGATGCGATACGGCGTCTCTCCCCTGTCCTCCAGAAACAGCAGGCAGCCGGAAAATTGGGGGTGCCATGGCGTTCCGATCAAGTGGCACAGCGTGGCGAGGTTTCCGCCACAAAGTTTGCCGGTGGCGGATCCCTTGTGAACTATAACGGGGGTTTCCGGCACAACGGTATAGTTGGGCTGCCATTGAAAAAGTCGTGCAAACGCGTCCATGGTGGGCGGCGATGCATGACAAAGGGAGGCGATCATGGGTCCATGAAAAGCCGCCATGCCGCATCGCAGGCCGATCGCATGAAGGATGGCGGTGATATCGCTGGACCCGATCAACACCTTTGGTCGGGATTGGATGCCTTGATAATCGATGAAAGGCAGTATGCGCAATGCGCCGTAGCCGCCCCGAACACACCAGACAGCAGTGGTCTGGTCATGGGAAAACGCCGCATTGAATGCAGCGGCCCGGTGCTGATCCGAACCGGCCAGATATCCGGTGCTTTGAAACAGATCGTCGTTGAAAACAGGGCGAAAACCCAAACGTTCGATCACGGACAGACCGGCGTGAAATTTGTTCCGGTCAAATGGGCTTGCCGGCGCGATCACGCTGATGCCGTCTCCCGGCCGAAGGGGCGGCGGCAAAAGGGATGCGGTTTGATTCACGGCTTCTGTGCCTGTTTTCCGGCCTGTTTGAAAGACAGGGCCGCCTTGATGAAATCCCGAAACAGAGGATGGGAACTCATGGGCCGCGACTTGAACTCCGGGTGAAACTGGCATCCCAGAAACCAGGGATGATCGGCAAGTTCCACGATTTCGACCAGATCTCCCTTTGGTGAGAGGCCGGTCAGTCGAAGCCCCTTATCCTCCAGCATCTTCCGGTATTCGTTGTTGAATTCAAACCGGTGACGGTGCCTTTCAGCGATCTCATCGGCACCATAGGCCCGGTAGGCAAGGGAATCCTTGCAGGTAAGCCGGCAGGCATAAGCTCCCAGGCGCATGGTGGCGCCCTTGGCCGAAGTACAATCCCGCCGCTGAAGGGTCTGGGTCCGGTCGTCAAACCATTCCGACATCAAAAAAATCACCGAAGACGGCGTATCGGGCACGAACTCGGAACTGTTGGCGTCATGAATGCCGGCTACGTTGCGGGCAAATTCCACAACCGCCAGCTGCATGCCCAGACAGATCCCGAAAAACGGAATTTTATTTTCGCGGGCATGGCGAATGGCCAGCATTTTGCCTTCGACCCCTCTGGAGCCGAAACCGCCGGGGACGAGAATGCCGTGCGCATCCGCCAGGGTGGCGGCGACGTTTTCCGGCTCCAGGGTGCTCGAATCAATAAACATCAACTCCACTTTGGCATCATTGCTTGCGCCGCTGTGGTGAAGGGCTTCATTGAGGCTTTTGTAGGATTCGGTCAAATCCGTATATTTCCCCACAATGGCGATGCGGACCGAATGAGAGGGATTTTTGAATCTGTCTACGAGCTCCGTCCATGAATCAAGATGGGGCGCGCCGGTCCAGATATTGAGCAGTTCCAGAATCTTGTCATCAAGGCCTTCCTGGTTGAACACCAGCGGAACCTCATAAATGCAGTCCACATCCTTGGCAGTAATGACCGCGTCCTGGCCGACATTACAGAACAGGGCGATTTTGGCCTTGATTTCCGGCGCAAGAAACCGATCGGTGCGGCACAAAAGTATATCCGGCTGAATACCGATGCTGCGGAGTTCCTTGACGCTGTGCTGGGTAGGCTTTGTCTTGACCTCGCCGGCCGTCGATATATACGGCACAAACGTCAGATGAATATAGCAGACGTTTTCCTTTCCTACGTCAAAACGGAACTGCCGAATGGCTTCTAAAAACGGCAGGCTTTCGATATCGCCGATGGTACCGCCGATTTCCACGATAACGATATCGATCCCGTCCGCCGTCAATTTGATGCTGTTTTTGATTTCATCGGTGATATGCGGGATCACCTGGACGGTGCCCCCGAGATAGACGCCCTGGCGTTCCTTTGAAATCACGGAATGATAAATCTTGCCGGTGGTGAAATTATGATCCGAGGTCAACCGCACATCAACGAACCGTTCATAATGGCCCAGATCCAGATCGGTCTCCGTACCGTCGTCGGTAACAAAGACTTCGCCGTGCTGAAACGGATTCATGGTGCCCGGATCCACATTGATGTATGGATCGAGTTTGACCAGAGAGACCGTAAGTCCCCGGCTTTCCATCAAAGCGCCAATGGATGCCGACGCCAGTCCCTTTCCCAGCGATGACAAAACCCCGCCGGTCACGAAAATAAATTTTGTTTTTCCCGCCATTTTCCATTCCTCTTGATCTAAACCGCCACAGCCGCCAATCCCGTCGGCAAACTGCCGGGCACATGAATCATCGGTTATTCATATATGCGCTTGAAATCATCAATCCGGCGCTGAATCTCAGCGTCGGGCTCACGGTCCGCCGCATCGCTTTCGCCTGATTCAAACATGCGCCGGATAAGATCGATATCAAATAATTCCGGTGAAAATGTCGGGGAGGTGGTCCCGGTTTCCGCTGAAACAGATCGAATCAGGCGTTGATCGACAAAAAATTCAATACGGGACGGAAATCTGACACCGCTGTATTGTTTCCATTCCCCAAACCGAAATTCAAGGGCTGGAGATCCGGATACCGGGTCTTCGGCCTGGAACAGCCACCGCAAGGGCCGGAAGGTTTCCCGGCTAACCCACAACTGGGGAGCGGATTCCGAAGGATAGACGTCGCCGATCACAAACGCGATCTCCCCCTGGAATCGCCCCAGAGAGGAGACAGACGTATCCATGCCCACGGATTCCAGAAAATGTTCCAGACGGTCTAAGGAGCGATACCAGAAAATATTTTTCCAGTAATCCGTCCAGATAGCGGTTTCAGCGAAGACACGGTCATTGATTACGATGATGGCGCCATCTCCTGACGCAACGTAAACACGGCTTAATCCGTCGGCTTCCATTTCGGATCGAAACTGTTCCGGCATTCGGAATCGCAGCGTTTCCCTGCCCTCGGCTGCGACGCCGCCGGTTTCCGGGTCATAATGGGTCACCTGCTGGTGCAGCAGAAAACCGCCCGGCAGGTTCATTTTTTCCAGCATCCGGTATAATATATGTTTTCCCTCAAGGATATGGGCATGGGCGAAATGCGGACAAACCGCACAAACCGACGCACATAAAAAGACGGTACAGATGATGGCTTTCAACAATTCGCGCATCCCCGAAAAACGTCCGCCGCCCTATTTATCCCCGGTGAAAAACTGGTCCGACATGCGGGCGCTGTCACCGAGTTCCTCTTCAATGCGGATCAGTTGATTATATTTGGATATCCGATCGCTGCGGGACAGCGACCCCGTTTTAATCTGTCCACCGGAAACGCCCACCACCAGATCGGAGATGAAGTGGTCCTCGGTCTCACCCGACCGATGGGATATCACCGTAGTATAGCCGGCCTGTTTTGCCATATCAATGGTGTTCAGCGTCTCGGACACCGTGCCGATCTGGTTGAGCTTCACCAGGATGGAATTGCCGATGCCGTCGGCGATGCCTTCCTGAAAAATCGCTGGATTGGTGACAAAGATGTCGTCTCCTACGATCTGGATCGTGCGGCCGATGCGCTCGGTCATCTTGAACCAGTTATTCCAATCCTGCTCCGCAAGGCCGTCCTCAATGGAATATATGGGATACTTATCAATAAGATTTTCATAATAATCGATCAGTTCTTCGGCTGTCAAGGCCTTGCCCTCGGAGGCAAGATGATATTTGCCGTCCCGGTAAAACTCGGAGGCGGCCGCATCCATGGCCAGACCGATTTCCGTTCCCGGTGCGTATCCGGCAGACTCAATGGCCGATAAAATCACCTGAATGGCTTCTTCGTTGGAGGCGAAATCCGGAGCAAAACCGCCCTCATCCCCCACGGCCGTGCTCATTTTCTTTCCGACAAGGATTTTTTTGAGATGATGAAACGTTTCCGCGCCCATTTGTATGGCTTCGGCCACGGTTTTGGCGCCCACGGGAACAATCATGAATTCCTGGATATCCAGATTATTGGTCGCGTGCTCACCGCCGTTGACGATATTCATCATGGGAATGGGAAGATAACGCGCGCCGATTCCGCCGATATAGCGATAAAGAGGAAGAGCAAAGGCCTCCGCAGCCGCCCGGGCCGCGGCCATGGAAACGCCGAGAATGGCATTGGCGCCGAGCTTGGATTTGTTTTCCGTACCATCCAGTTCTATCATCTTCTGATCCAGCCCGAACTGGTCGGCGGCGTCAAGTCCGGTGATGGCCGGGGCGATAATCGTGTTGACGTTTTCCACCGCATGCGTCACACCCTTTCCCAGATAGCGGTTTTTTTCGCCGTCCCGCAGTTCCAGCGCCTCCCGGGTGCCGGTGGAGGCCCCGGAAGGAACCGCAGCCCTTCCGGCAGCGCCGCATGCCAACCGAATATCCACTTCAACTGTTGGATTCCCGCGTGAATCCAGAATTTCTCTTGCATATGCCGCTATGATTTCCGTCATGATGACCTCCAGCCTGACAGGTTTTCCGGGCAGGACGAAATCGCTTTTTTGCCTGTGATTTCGCCAGTATGATTTCGATGTACTTGACAAAATATCAGCAGATGATACGATCATTGCCCAAACGTGTCAAGCACTCGTTGGTGGAATCAGAAACATTTGCCTGATGGGGGATATCACGGCAACCGCTGCGCGGCCGTTGTTCCGCGAGGCAATTCAACGTCAACCTGTCTGAGTGATAATTTCATGCGGGCCTGTATATGAATAACGATCGGTTTTACGCAAAAGCGCATCTGGTGGTGGCCGCGATCCGGATATGGGAACACCGGGAAGATAACCCGCCCTCTATTGAAAATATCTGTGACATGCTCTGTCTGTCCGTGGAGGAAGGCAATCGGCTGTGCCGGAAACTAAAAGAGCATCAGATCATCGACATGATCGAAAAAGCCGGCGAAGCCCGGGTGTTTATTGTCGATCATCTCAAGATCGAAAGTCTTGCCAACGTCCGGGAAAGCGGCCGTTTGGATGAAGAGCTGGAAAAATACAAAAAATCCAGGACGGAACAAAGCCTGAAAATCGAGGCCATTAAACTGGAACAGGCGGAGAAAAAGAAAAAACTCCACGAAGCTCTTGAGAAAAAACTCAAGGAAAGCATCAAACCGAACTAGCGATTTCATCCACAAACCGGCTTCGTGGATTGTACTGGCCTTTTCGATACCCCGCGGATGTCAGATAAAGATAATTTTCGGCCCGGGTCATGGCCACATACATAAGCCGCCGCTCCTCATCGACTTCGCCCGGAGTTTCCTTTGATTTCCAGTGCGGGAGCAGGTTTTCTTCGCATCCCACCACAAAAACCACATGATATTCCAAGCCTTTACTGGCATGAATGGTAGACAGGCTGACGCCGATTTCCGTGTCGTCGGATTCCTCCCGGTCTTCTTTGATCAGGGCGGCTTCCTCGAGATAGTCGAGCAGACTGTCATGCTGGGAAGCGGAATAGATCAACTGTTCGATATTCTCGACACGGGTGGTATAGTCATCGGGGGTTTTGGCATATGCCCTCAAATATTCCAGGTAGCCGGTGTCGGCAATCACTTCGCGGATGGCGGCATCCGGGGGCATATCGCGGATGCGATCGATGAGATCAACAAGACTTTTGAGGGCCCCGTAATTTTTGCCCGACAGCAGACTCTCCGCAACGGCCCGGCGCACGGCGGTCTGGAGTCCATCCCCCTCCTGTCCCATCCCCCGGATTTTGGAGATGGTGCCCGGACCGATGCCGCGTTTGGGAATATTCATGATGCGTTCAACCGCGGCGTCGTCCTTTTCAAAAACCGCGGCCGTCAGATAACAGGTGATATCAAGGATCTCCTTGCGATCGAAAAACCCCTTTGAGCCCAGCATCTGATAGGGAATGCCGTTTGAACGGAATATTTTTTCAAACGGATAGGAACAGAATTTGGTGCGATAAAGAACCGCAATTTTCCCGCATGGAATCTTTTTGCGCTGAAGCGTCCGTATCTGCCCCGCCACCCATTCGGCTTCTTCGTCATCACTGAAAAAATGCTCGATTTTGATCTTGCCGCCGGTTTTGGATGAATAGCATTCTTTTTCCATCCGCCGGGTATTGTGACGGATCAGGCCGTTTGCCGCCAGGACGATCTCTTCGGCGGAACGATAATTCTCCTCCAGGCGGAATACCCGGGCCGATGAATGTTTTTCCGTAAAACGCAGGAAATGATTCACATTGCTGCCGCGAAAGCCATAGATGGCCTGCCAGTCGTCCCCCACGCAGAAAATATGTCCCTTTCCCAGCAACAATCCGGTAAGATCCTCCTGAAGATCATTGGTATCCTGATATTCATCCACCAGGACATAAGAAAAAAAACGCTGGTATTGATTCCGCACCTCGGAATGATCCCGGAGCAGGTTTCGCGTCATCATCAGAATATTGTCGAAATCCACTGCGTTTTTCGCAAAAAGTTCTTTTTCATAAAGATGGTAGACATCATCTAATCGCAGATAAGACTTTTTGACAGACCGGTCCAGGTAAGCCTCCGGATCGCCGGAATTCTTGGCCCCGGAAATCTGCGAAATGATGGTGGACAGAAATTTCTTGTCAATATTGAGTCGGGCCAAAATTTCCTTTAATAACTTCTGCTGCTGATACTCCGCAAAAATCTGGATTGGCGGAGAATACCCGAGCAGCCGGCAGTGCTGCTTGAGAATTTTAAAGCTTGCGGAGTGAAAGGTCCGGACCCATGGAAAGTCGTCCACGGGAAGGCCCGTCAACTCCACCAGGCGTTGTTTCATTTCTCCGGCGGCCTTATTCGTGAAGGTAATGCCCAGAATGCGCCGGGGGGAATGTCCGGAATGGATCAGGTGAGCGATCTTGGCGGTCAACGTGCGGGTCTTGCCGGAACCGGCCCCGGCCACCACCAGCGCCGCGCCGTCATAAACCACGGCCTCACGCTGGGCGTCGGAAAGTTGAAATTCGCTTGTCATATGAAATGTTACCAGTAATAAAAAAGAGACCGGAGGGTCTTAATTGAAATTCGGTTGAAGCAGTGTTTCCAGGGGAAAATCTTCGGCCAGAGCAATGCCGAAAGCATTTTTCCGCGCCCATTGCAAGTAGCTCCGTTTCAGTGCAGGATCAAATAATATAAGAGTTTCACCGAGACAATCAAGATCCTGTTGAACGCGCCAGTAAAAAAACATGAAAGGATTCCGTTTCTGTTTGGATGTGTCTGTGGAAAATAAAGGCTAAAAGTATGGAAGCCGGCTGAATAATGTCAAGCATAAAATCAATACACATTTTTTGTCCGTACAGTAAACAGTGTTCGTAAAAAAAATCTAATTTTTATTATTGACATAAATTCAGATTGCAATGTAGTGTTAAATTTGAAATAATTGAAAATAGAAATATAAAAATCACATACCATGCAAGAGGAGAACAATGAAGCTTCAGAAATACGGATCGGTTTTGGTGATTTTTTTATTGATCCTTTGCATTCCCGCCATGGCCCTGGGCAGTGGAAGTGAACCGCTCTGTGACACGAAATATCCCATTGTTATGGCCCACGGCATGGGGGCTTCGGCGGAAATTTTAGGCATCGTGGACTACTGGTGGGGCATTCCCGGCGCTCTGAACGACGAAGGCGCCCAGGTGTTTCTCACCTCTGTCAATGGCATGGATTCCACCCGGAACAAGGCGCAGGCGTTTAAATATCAGTTTGAACAGATAAAGGCTTACACCGGAGCGGATAAACTTAATATCATCGGCCATTCCCACGGCACCATTTATACCCGGGACGCCATCTCCAACCTGGGCCTGTATCCCTTTGTGGCCAGCCACACCAGCATCGCCGGTCCCCACCGGGGCAGCGCCATTGCCGACGTGGTGGTGGGCGTGGTGCCCGATTCTCTGGAATGGTTGGTGGGCGACACGTTAGATTTCATTTACGCCTTTTTGTTCGGCGACACCGAGCCAAACAGCCTGGAGAACGGCTATGACCTGACCCGGTCTTACATGATCACTGTCTTTAATCCAAACACTCCCAACAAAAGCGGCGTCTATTATCAGAGTTGGGCCGCCAAGATCAAGATGATGGCCGCTGATGCGCGTAACTGGTACTTCATTGCCACCTGGCCGATTCTTCTTGGCTATGAAGGCGCCAACGACGGCCTGGTCAGTGTCAACAGCGCCAAATGGGGCAACTTCAGAGGAACCGAGGACGCTTCCTGGTACAGTGCGGGATGCGACCATCTCAACATCGTGGATCAACTTTTCGGCTTTACTCCCGGATTTGACGCCAACACGTTCTATGTTGATCTTGCCGCGGATCTGAAAGCCAGAGGTTATTGATTGAACTAATAAAACCAGATCCCCGCCTGTTTCGCTCCTCATATCCGAAAACTCGCCTCTCATTCGGAAAAAGCGAAACGCCGACAGTAAAAAGGGGTGCCTTCCGGCACCCCTTTTTAATTTGAAAACACTTGACGCCAACTTTATTGTAATTCATCCATAAATCACGTTTAATGCTTTGGTAAAACGTTTGATGCCGAAATAAAAATCCAGAGACATTTTCTAATCCGGAGATGAGCATCATGAACATCAATAAAAAAAAATTCATCGCCCTTTCCTGCCTGCTGGTTCTTTTTATTCTTTTGGGCTACTGGCTCTATCCAAAGGAAAAAGAGAATGAATACACGCTGGATACGGACTATATCATTGACAGGCATCATAACATCTCCTTAGACGACGTAACAAAATCCCGCAAATCGCTGCCCCGACGCAGCAGCATCAGTCTGCCGGATCAGGCCGATGGCGAGAACCTCTCAACAGAAAACAAACCGGAAGCTTCGGGTGGAATCGACATCCGGAAAATATTTGCCGAAGGCCTCGTCAATTCCTATACCACCGTAAAATACTTTAAATATCTGGAACAGCAATTCAAAGATAGCGCCAACCTCGACGAGCACCTGGAACAGGTGCGGCAATATCTGTTTTCCGAATTCTCGGAATCCGAGGCGCAGGAACTTTTTGAAACCTACCGGAAATATATTGAGTGTGAAATTGCTCTTTCCGAGGAATTCAAGAGCTTCGGTCTTGTAAAAACCCCGGAGGATGCCATTGCCGTGCTCAAACGAATTCAGGATTTCCGGCGGCGGCACATGGGCGAGGAATTGGCGGACCGGCTTTTCGGCGCCGAAGTCAAGGCCCAGGAATACGCCTTCCGTCGGGCCGCCATTGTCGGTGACAAAGACATGTACGGGAGGGATAAGGAAGAACTTCTTAAAAAGCTGAATACCGATATGTGGGGGCCTGAAGCCGAGGATGTTGAAAAATATCCCAATGAATACACCCAATACCAGGAAAAACTGAAAATATACGACAAAGACCTTTCGGAAATTTCTTCCGAAAAAGAGCGCCAGGAAAGGATCCGGGAGTTTCGTAAAGAATTTTTCACCCCTGAAGTCGTCCAGCGGCTAAATGAAGTAGACCTTCAGATCGCCCGGGAATCCCGGATGGAAGAAACCTATCGCCAAAAAGAAAAAACGCTTCTGGAAAATCCGGATTTGACCGAAGAGCAGAAAACCGCCCGGGTCCGGCAGCTCCAGGATGAGACGTTCGGCAAAGAGGCCGAGGCGTTCCGCAGAAGCGAAACCATGCGCATTGAGCGTGAAAAAATGATTAAAGAGTATGAAGGAAAGGGCCTGAAACCCAGGTAAGGCCGGTTATTTTATTTTCGTGCGGCTTTGCATCACTCGCAATGATTAAGGCCTGGCAAAAATGATCCGCAAAAGGGCTGCGCCCAGTGCAAGGGCGGAGAAAACGATCAGCCAGTCGCCGAAGCGGGTATAGGGCGTCGCGATATTGAGATAATCGAAGCTGCCTTCAATCCGCTGTCGATGAAACAGCTTTGTCTGCGCTCTGACGCGTCCGTCCGGACCGATGATGGCGGAAATGCCGTTATTGGCGGCGCGCAGCAGAAAGCGCCGATTTTCTATGGCGCGCATCCGTGCCGCGTTAAGATGCATGCGGGGCATGGCGGTATCCCCGAACCAGCCGTCATTGGAAAGATTGACCAGAAAATCCGCGCCTCTGGCCGCGGATCGGGCGATATAGTACGGATAGAGGATTTCAAAGCAAATGGAGATACCCGCTCCGCCATGGGGTGTATCGATAAAAGGCGGCGTGCGGCCGGGGAAAAATTCGCTCGGTGCGGTGTAGTAGCGGCCCAGCCAGTCAATCATCAGTGATGTTTCCGCGTACGGCAGCAAAATATTCTTGTCATATCTCGTCAGCACGCCGCTTCCGGAAATCAGGTAAGCAGAATTCATCGACGTGCCCGTTGCATCGTCCTTCATCAAACCACCGGAAATTAAAAGCGTATCTTCTCCGATAAACTCCATGATCTGACGAAACAGGTGTTCGTCAAGCTGCGCGGGCGCGTTCAGCGTGGTCTCCGGCCAGACAATGACCCGCCTCTTCCCGTCCCGGATATGATCCGCGTC
>CAZRES010000015.1:37549-41269 GCA_964598885.1 uncultured Desulfobacteraceae bacterium
GGGTTCATAATTTTCCGCGCTCATCTCCAGATAGGTTTTAAGCCGACGATAAAATCCCATGCCGCTCCAGCGCTCATGAAGACTGAAATTCCCCTGGACAATAACGGCCTGAACCGGTGAAGACCCGCTGATATGGGGCCGGCGTCCACCTTCGATCATCTGCATGCGAATAGTTCCGTAAATTACGGGAACAATAACGGCAAAAACAAGCAGCACCGCGGCTCCGGCCAATGACAGATGTGGCTTATTGCCTAAAATCGGACCCGGATGCTTTGACGGCTTTCCGATCCTTCTTGTTTTTTCCCCCATGCCTTGCCAGAGCCGCCACAACAGTGCGTTGATCAGCACCATCTGAAATGTCAGGCCATGCACGCCGGCCAAATCGGCGATCTGGACGAACCGATGAAACGACAGAACTCCATAACCGATGGCGCCCCAGGGCAGAAAAACAGGAACGATTTCCTTGACATATTCCGCCAGGGTCCAAAGCGAAGGCAGGACGATGGCATACCACGCCAGATGACCATGATGAACAAACCGGTAAACCGCAACAAGAGCCCCATAAATCAGAGCCGATGGCGCCGCCACGCAGAGCAGAAAAAACAGGAGCGCTTTCGGCGGCCACACATTAAAATGATGGATCAGGGTGGGAAAAAGCCAGTATCCCATGCCGATGGATATCAGGGCGCCCCAAAGCCCTCCCAGAGACACGGCGCGAACCGGTGAACCGGCGCCCTCCACTGCCCGGAAAAGGGGTACCAAGGCGAAAAACGATAGAAAGCTCAAGTCCCAGACGGGAAATGACAGCACATAAAAAAGGGCGGATATCAGCACCAGAAGAAAATTCATGGATACGGCGGATGTTTTCAGGTTTGTGGCCTGCCGATGCTGAAGCTGGTGAAACCGAGATCGGAAAGCAGTTTTTTCGGATACAGATTCCGGCCGTCGAAAATCACCGGCAATGCCAGAGCCGACCCGAGGGTTTTAAAATCCGGGTTCCGGAACTGGTTCCAGTCGGTGACAACAGCCAGGGCATCGGCTCCCTTGAGAATGCCGTATTGATCGTCGCTGATTTCAACCAGGGGGTTGTCGTTCAAGGTACGGGCCGCATTGGGTCCGGCGGCCGGATCATAGGCCCGGACGCGCATGCCAAGAGCCGTGAGTTCGGCAATGGTTACCAGGGCCGCGGAGTCGCGGATATCGTCGGTATTCGCCTTGAAAGCAAGTCCCCAGAGAGCCAGAATACGATCCTTGACACCGCCGAAGGGCTCGAAATAGGCCTTAATTTTTTCCGAAACGATCTTTTTCTGGCGGGTGTTGACCTGTTCCACGGATGTCAGCAGTTCGGGCGCGTAACCGGTTTCCCGGGCCGTCTGAATCAGGGCGTTGACATCCTTGGGGAAACAGGATCCACCGTATCCCACGCCCGGATAGATGAAATGATATCCGATGCGGTGGTCCGAACCGATTCCCATGCGCACATCCCGGACATCGGCCCCTACCCGCTCGCAGATATTGGCCATCTCGTTGATAAAGGAAATTTTGGTGGCCAGCATGCAATTAGCCGCGTATTTGGTCATTTCCGCGCTCCGGACCCCCATGATGATCAGCTTGTCCCGGCTTCTGGCAAACGGGGCGATCTCGGCTTTTTCTGCGCCGATGATGATCCGGTCGGGCTTCATAAAATCACCTACGGCGTCCCCTTCCTTTAAAAACTCCGGATTGGATACCACGTCAAACTTCACGGCGATTCCGCGCTGGTCGATTTCATGACGGATCATGCCGGATACCGCGTCGGCGGTTCCCACCGGCACCGTGGACTTGTTGACAATGATGCGGTAGTCGGTGATGTTCCGCCCGATTTGCCGGGCCACCTCATGAACATAAGAAAGATCGCAGGAGCCGTCCGAACAGGGCGGCGTTCCCACGCAATTGAAGAGAAACAGCGATTGTTCAACACCTTGTTTTATGTCGGAGGTGAAATGAAGACGATTCTGCTCAAGGTTGCGCTGCACCAGGGCATCCAGACCGGGCTCGTATATATGAATTTTACCCTGCCGCAGCGTATTGACCACCGCGGGATTACTATCCACGCATAAGACCTGGTTGCCCATTTCCGCAAAACAGGCGGCCGCCACCAGGCCGACATATCCGGTGCCGATGATCGAGACGTTCATTCAATAATCCTTATTTAACGGTTGAAATTCTCAGGATGGATACTTTTTAAAATGATATTGTTCGGCCAGTTCAGCCCTTTCTTCCGGAGATAGGGCGGTGAAATAGCCTTTCCAGCCGGGACAGAAATTGATGTGCCAGCGCCAGATTCTGCCCAAAAACGATCGGGGATTCTTGTCATATCTGGCCCTCAGGAAACATTTCGCGCAGTTTTCCGCCATATGTCAACTCCAAGTAGTTAATATGGATAAAAGAGTCAAGAATGTATTTATATTACGGTTATCCGATTTCTTCCTTTCCGTTTGCTTTGATACATTAATTGATCCGCCCGTTTTATGATGGCCTCCGCGGTATCGCCATGCCGCGTCACAGTGCCTCCGATGGAAACGGTTACGGTAATTTGTTTTTCATCAATCATTACATACGATTCTTCGATAAGCCGGAGGTAACGTTTGCTGATCCCGGCAAGATTATCCGCGTCAACATGGCGGATAATGCCAAGAAATTCGTCTCCTCCCCATCTTCCGAAGATATCAAAGGGCCTGGCCGATTCCCGAAGGGTCGCGGCTACCATCTTGAGAACCTGATCACCGGCTTCATGACCCAGGCTATCGTTAAGATTCTTGAAATGGTCGATGTCTAAAAACAGAATGCCGAACGAAATCCCGTAACGCTGAAATTCCTGCAACCGGTCCGCCAGTTCCGGTTCAATATATCCGCGGTTGGGCAGCTGGGTCAGGAAATCATAAAACGCCATTTTTTTCAGCAATTCGGTCTTTTGTTGTATTGAAAGCAACAGACTGATGTCTCTGAAAATTTCAGCCGCTCCTATGATTTCACCATTTGCGTTCTTTAACGGGAGCGTATGCACATGCACCGCAACCCGATGACCCTGCTTGTGGCTCAGAAAAACATCGGCCTCGCGAATCCGGCCGTCAACCATGGTTCGGGCCAGGGGGCATAATCCCTTGCACAGGCTGTTTCCTTTATCATCCACATGCATCAAAACATTGTCATGGCAGTGAAGGCCCATGACATCATCGGATTTATAGCCGGAAATTTCTTCAGCAGTGCGGTTCCAGTAGGTAATTTTCCGATTGGTGTCGGTCAAATAAACACCCACCGGAAGGAGGGCAATGACATCCATGCAATTCAGTTGATTCAGCATTGGATCGCAACCGTGATGATTTTAAAGGCAGACGCCATGAGCGAGACTCCGTCAATAAACCAGAAAAAGCACAACCAGCGGCGCCACGTTAAACAGGATGATGCCGAGTTTGTAAAAGGCAAAACCCGCGTAATGGATCGCGTAATTAAAGACCGCGCACCAGAGAAGAATAGCTTTGATGTCATTTACCGGCATGACGACCCTCCATGACGTCCCACAATCTACTGGGGTTTCTTGCAGTAACCCGCCATTCCATCGCGGGAACAGCCCACCATGAAATCTTCGTCCGATTGCAAGGGATAGGACCACCTGAATTTTCTGGTGCCTGGGGCCGGAATCGAACCGGCACAGGGACAATGCCCCGAGGGATTTTAAGT